>JBOGTO010000578.1:0-3656 GCA_050695155.1 Ktedonobacteraceae bacterium | reverse complement strand
GCCCAATCCTGATAGCCCACAGTTCGCTCTTATATAATCACCCTTCCTTTCGTTTACATTCATGGGTATACTTTTGAAAGGAGGCCAATCATGCACGAATTAAATGGTTCTTTTTCTGCACAGGCAGACCATACTGTTCAACCATTGGCGGAGCGCCGCGCGGCTGGCAGAGCGCTGCGCAACAAAGCGCCGCGTTCCAGCCATGCCGTGTGGACGGCGGCGGCAGATCGCCCTGACCCGCTGAAACTGCTGGAGGAGCAGAACCGCGCGCGGTTGGAGCATCTGGTGCCGCTGCGCTATGCGCGTATGGCCGTCTCGCCTTTTACCTTCCTGCGCGGGGCAGCGATCATGATGGCATACGATCTGGCAGCGACGCCTGTTACGGGCATCACGGCGCAAATTTGCGGCGATGCGCACCTCAACAACTTTGGCATTTATGCCACGCCGGAACGCAATCAGGTTTTCGATGTCAATGATTTTGACGAGACGCTGCCGGGTCCCTGGGAATGGGATGCGAAGCGCCTGGCTGCCAGCATCGTTTTGGGCGGGCGTGCTAATGGCTTCTCCGCCGCTATCAACAGGCAGGCTGTGCTGGGTTGCGTGCAGGCGTACCGCGAGCATATGTGGAAGTACAGCGAGATGCGCCACATCGATGTGTGGTACTCGCGCATTGACTACGAGAACTCACTGCAATTCGTGCATCCTACCTTTCGCTGGTATATCGATAAACAGCGGGACAAGTCGCGCCAGCGTTCAAGTCTGCAAGTCTTTCCCAAACTGACCATGCAAATCGACGGGCGGCATCGCTTCAAGGACGAACCACCTCTCATCGCGCACCTGCACGATGATGAACTGGCTCACCAGTTACGCGGACTGGTGGAATCGTATCGGCCAACGGTACAGGAGGACCGGCAAGTACTGATTGGCAAATATACGTGTGTAGATGTGGCGCAGAAAGTGGTTGGCGTAGGTAGTGTCGGCACGCGCTGTTATGTGCTGTTACTGTTGGGCAACGATAGCAACGATCCGCTGCTTTTACAGATCAAGGAGGCGCAAGCCTCGGTGCTTGAACGCCATCTCGATCCCAGCGTCTACCCCAATCACGCGCAGCGCGTAGTATGCGGGCAGCGGTTGATGCAGGCGGCCAGTGATCTTTTCCTCGGCTGGACGCGATTGGGTACCACGGACTACTATCTACGCCAGTTGCGAGACATGAAGTTGACGGTGGACATCGAGACATTAATCCCGGAGGGCTTTATCGAGTATTGCCGCTTCTGCGGCTGGGCGCTGGCACGCGCTCATGCGCGTGCCGGCGATTCCGCGCAAATCAGCGGCTACCTGGGCAGGAGCAATGCGTTTGACCGCGCGATTGCGGCATTCGCGGAGATTTACGCCGACCAGACTACACGCGATCACGCCGCGCTCGTAGCTGCTATGCAGGCGAAGTGACGCTCGCAGTCGATTTGGCGATATAATAGAGTAGTTGTCCTATGTTATTCGGCGCTTACGCCATTAAGAACGGCATGGACGTAATCGGCAACATAGTGGCGCTCGTCAACGCCATCTAAGATCATGCATTCGGCGACAGAGACCATCTGCGGCGCGACCTCGTGCAGCACACTGATAATGGCGCGTTCGTTGCGATTGTCCGCGACGGGGTCGGTAATAAAATCGAAAAGCTCGTCCGTCAGTTTTTCCTCATTGTTGAGGGCATGGAATAGGTTTGACACCGGGATAACCTTTCATAGCAATTACAACGATCATAATTAATGGTAGACGCTATACACCGGGTTTCTCTTACTACGATACCCGTCTTGGTGTCTTATGTCAAGTTCAAGGAAAGTGATGGTTCCATCAGCTAATGAATTGTGGCAACCGGAAATTGATGAGCTTCATCAGCGTGAGGAGTGAGTGGCCCGTGAGATAGATAGAGTATCCAAATTTGGGGTATAGTAATTGAAGAGAGCGATTCTGTCCAATGGATATTGGTTTTGATATGCAAGGAGAATCATCATGCAGTTAGAGGGCATCCATCATGTTACCGCAGTGTCGGGGAATGCTTCTCGCAACGTGGCATTTTATACGCAGGTGTTGGGGATGCGTTTAACGAAAAAAACCGTGAACCAGGATGATACCTCGGCCTATCACCTGTTCTATGGGGATGAGATTGGTCGCCCGGGTACCGACCTGACCTTTTTTGAATGGGCGCATATTGGCTCCAACCGTCCGGGTGCCGGCAGCATCTCGACCATCGAGCTAGGTGTTACAGGGAAAGACGCTTTCCCCTGGTGGGTCGAACGTTTCAACAATTTTAATGTTTCCCATGACGGCATTCAAACGCGCGGCACAGAAGCGCGCCAGGTGTTGCCTTTCCGTGATCCCGAAGGGCAGCGTTTTGAGCTGGTAGACGATGAGGGAAAGATCGAGAGTTCACCCTGGAAGAGAAGCCCGGTACCCGTTGAAAGAGCGATTCGTGGCTTCTATGCGGTTCGCCTCACGCTGCGGCATCTCGAATCCTCAGCTCGCTTTCTAACAGAAGTACTCGGCTTCCGCTCCAAACCCGCCAGCGCCTACCAGATGCCGGGTGGGACAACCGTGAGCGTTTTTGAAGTCGGACGCGGCGGACCTGGCGCGGAGGTACATATAGAGATCGCTCCCGAACTGCCTTTCCATCGCTTCGTTGGCATAGGTGGCGTTCATCATGTGGCGTTCCGCACTCCAAACGATGAGGAGCATCGCCAATGGCGGGAGCGCATCGCCAGGGTCAACCCGACCATCACGCCGGTGATCGACCGTTTTTACTTCCGCTCCATCTACTTCCGCGAGCCGGGCGGCGTGCTGTTCGAGCTGGCTACAGATGGTCCGGGCTTTGACATCGACGAAGATGTCGCCACGCTGGGGGAACGACTCTCGCTCCCGCCTTTCCTGGAACCAGAACGTGCCTCCATCGAAGCGCAACTGAGGCCGATTACCCATATTGAGTTACCTACCGTGTCCTGATGCGGGCAATATTTTAGCCACAAGGAGCAAAAAACATGAGCGAAACAAGCGAGACTCTGGCATTCTTTACCCAGGGCTGGCAAAACTACCAGAACCAGTTGAGCATAGCCCTCGCTCGCCTCTCACCGGAGCAGTTGGCACTTCGTGCAGCGCCTGACCTGCGTTCAATCGATGAACTGGCGCGCCACATTATCGGCGTGCGAGCCGGGTGGTTCCACTATAATCTGGAAGAGGGCGATGAGGACTTCGGCGCTTTTCATGAGTGGAATGGGCCTGGGAGCCTCCCACGCTCTGCCGATGAACTGGTGAGCGGATTGGAAAAAACCTGGCAGGTCGTGCAGGAGGTGCTGGGACGCTACACCCTCGCAGATTTGCAATCTACCGTCCAGGATGAGTGGGAAGGCCAGGTCTACACCTACACTCGCGGATGGGTCATCTGGCACGTCCTGGAGCACGACCTCCATCACGGCGGCGAGATCGCCTACTCCCTCGGTATGCACGGCCTCGCTGCCCCGGATATTTAGCGGGCGTGCAGCCCAATGCTACACAGCGCATCTTGCTTTCGTGGGCGGCGCTCGGCCTGACCATCATCGTGCTGACATGCCTTATCGGCATCCTGCTGAAAATAAAGGTTGGACGAGGATAGACTATACATA
>JBOGTO010000577.1:0-1786 GCA_050695155.1 Ktedonobacteraceae bacterium | reverse complement strand
CCTGTCATCCTGAGCGCAGCGAAGGACCTGCATGTGGCCCGGCGAGAGATCCTTCGCTGCGCTCAGGATGACAGGCCAGGGGAGGACAGGCTCTGGCGGCCAGTGTGTTGCGAAAAACCTACCTGTGAAAACTCTTGTGGTCGCCCTCGTACCAGATATTCATGTGACGCATCATCAGCATTCATCGTATTGTAGATTAGATTGCTTATGACAGGCTGGTGAATGTATGCAAAATGAGAAACCTCTGGATGTGCAACCCATAGCGTCCTCAAAGGATGAAGCTCCCGAAGATCAACTCGCTGATTCTGCTAAGAAAACAAAGCTAAGGTTTCGCCATATGCTGGCGCGGGTTGTACTCATGCTATTATTCGTAATCGGTTTCTTCTTTTCGGTCATTCCGGTGGGACGCGCGGCCGCTCGAGCGTTGTACATCTTGCCGGAACTGATCCTGGCGGAGCAGCCGGGCGTGCTTTCGCTTGCCGAAGACCCGATCCGGCATATACAGAAAACCATTCCTTCCAGTAGCGGCACCGTCTACCTGGATATTTATGAACCGACTACGCCGCCGCCGCTTGTACCGGGCGCGCGCGAAGGGGTGGTGGTTATTCCGGGCGTGGGCGACGAACGCACGGTGCCACAGCTTGTCAATTTTTCGCAGGGGTTGGCGCGCGCGGGACTGGTGGTGATGGATGTCACGACACCGACACTGATTAAGTACGTCCTGTCGTACCAGGATACGGACGCTGTGGTGCAGGCTTTTAAGACGCTGGCGAGTTGGCCGGGTGTTGGAGCGCGGAGGATTGGTATCATCGGCTTTAGCGCGGGCAATGCGCTGGCCGCTTTCGCGGCTGCCGACCCACGCATCCGTGAGCAGGTAGCGTTCATTCTTTGTTTTGGCGGCTACTTCAATACCACGACGCTGCTGCGCGACTTCGGACGCCGTTCTTTAGAGGTGAATGGACATGCGCAGCCCTGGCATCCCCAGTACACGCCAATAGATGTGCTGGCTAATGACATCGCGCCCTTGCTGCCGTCCTATGAGGGGTCGCGCCTGGTGAATGCGCTCTCGCCTGGTGGCACGCCGTTCACTGCTGACGAACTGGCGTATTTTTCGACGGATACGGTCGCCATCTATCACCTGCTCCGAGGCGATGAGCCGGCTCAGGCGGATGCCAATATTGCCGCACTCTCGCCGCCCATCCATGCCCTGCTCGATCAACTCTCGCCGGGTCGCGTCATCGGGCAGATTCGCGCGCCCATCTACCTGCTGCACGACCGCAATGACGAGTACGTCCCGTTCACGCAATCGATCGACTTTGATGCCGCGCTCAATGGTATGCATCACGCGCACGACTTCGCGCTCTTCGGCATCTTCCAGCATGTCGAAGTGAAATCAAATCTCAATCTCGGCCAGTTGCTCGGCGACGGCCTCTCGCTCAATCGAATTCTCAATGAAGTGCTACAAGCAAGCGTTTGAAGTGATTAAATGGAGTATTATTATGTTGCTGCTCTCCCTTATCTGGTTGGTGATTGGCTTGCTGCTCGGTGTGCTGGCCTGCGGCGCGAAGTTGCGCCCCGCGACGTGGGGTAAACGTGGCTGGCTCATCATGCCCGGTATTGGTATGCTGTCTGCTCTGGGTGGCGGCTGGCTCGGCGCGTGGCTATTCGGCTCGCAATATGCCACCCTCACCGCTTTGTGGGTCGGTGTGGTGGGTGTATGCATAATTCCCCGATTTTTCACAATTAGGAAAGCGAGGACGATCGTTCAGAATCCGTAGGGGCGGGG
>JBOGTO010000576.1:0-2548 GCA_050695155.1 Ktedonobacteraceae bacterium | reverse complement strand
GTACTGTAGTACCACCCTGGCTAATTCTCTCAACCACTTTGAGATTTGCGCGAGGTTTGGTATAGTAAGCCGAGAACTACAATGGAGAAAGATTCAGCAGCATGGCCGAACAGCAGCCGCAAAACGCATCCGCCCAGGACACAACGCTAGAAGATACACCCGCCGCGCCCGAACAGGCAATTGTTCCTGAAACGCCAATGCCGCCCGTTACCGTAATTGTGCGGCCAGTGGCTCGACCGCTTGCGCGGAGGCGTCCGCTCAAAGGAGTAGCGATGTTGCTGGCGTTCTTGCTGTTCGTCAGCAGTTCGTTGCTGTGGTGGCAAAATGTGACCCAGGCGCACCTGTTCCTGTATTCTATTGATCCAGGCAACGGGCAGACGCTGGCGCAACAGGACCTGGGAGGCTATACGGGCATTAGCGCGTTGAGCAATCCCGCGCAGGACCAATCTTCGCTGTGGCTGGGCGTATCAACTACACCATCAGCGCAACAGCTACTCTCTCTGGCGGGCAGTGGCACATCCTGGCATGTTGCGCGGCAGTTTTCCGCGCCGCCCGGACGTTCTATCCTGAGCGCTGGGCCGGGTCATGTGCTGGCCGTTGAGAATGGCAGAGGTTTGCAGGTCATGAGCAGCGACGGGCGTGTACTCTGGCGAGCGTCCGGTGATGCGCCAATGCTGGGCGCGCATGTCTTCACGCCTGCATTCGATAACTCCACTGTGTACACCATCAAATCGGCGCACCAGGGCAACGTCGCCGCCTACAATGCGCATAGCGGCTCCGCGCGCTGGACGGTACACGTCGATGATACACTGAACTACGCGCCACCCCTGCTGCTGCTAGGCCATACGCTGTACATCGCGGGCGATCACACTCTTTACGCGCTGAACGCCACTACCGGCGGCATACGCTGGAAGACTGCTATGGTGGCCCGTACCCTGCTCTCCAGTGCTGCGAAGACGCCAGCGCTCATCGCGGTTGGAGCAACCGGGCTGACAGCTTTCGATACACAAAATGGCAATCTTTTGTGGTCCTTCAACGGTCAGCCTGCGCCGGGAACGCATGAGGATACGCTGACAGCCGCGCAATTCTATCAGGCGGATCTTTTGACGATCAGCAACACAGTGTACGCGACGGGCATTGTCTGGGATGTGCAACAAGCACAACAGCAGGTATGGCTTTTCGCCGTGAATGCAGGCACAGGCAAGCAGGTGTGGTCAAAACAGATCGGCACGGGTTTCACCAGCGCGGACGGGGGACGAGTCTTCGCGCCTTTCATTGATGCACTCCATCAACGTATCGTGATTGAGCAGGCGCAGGCCGATGGCAGCCATAGCTTGAGCGCGTTTGATAGTAGAAATGGCTTGCCGCGCTGGCATCTGCAACTCGCGGCAGTCTCCGCATTCACGCCCGACATCATCCGATTGAGCAGTGATAGCCTGAGCATTTTCAGCGTCCAGAGCGGTGCCAGCATAACGCTGCGCAGCGGCTCCGGGCTGCGCCTGCTCTGGCTGACCCTGGCGGTTATCGGCTTGCTAGCGTTGCTCTTGCTCTGGATACTGCCCTTGAAGAACTGGGCGAGCAAGATGAACCGCCGACTGCGCAAGCTACCGCGCTACTTGATTGCGCCGCTGCGCGGACTGCGGCTTCTGTGGCGCTTCTCGCGTCTCCTGTTTGCCCTTATCTTTATCGCGGCTCTTATCTGCGCCGCTTTCCTGACATATGTGCAGTTGAACCGGCCACAGACATACATCAAGCAGGTGAAAGCCGCCAACGGCACTGCTTTATGGCAACATACATTGACATCGCCCGTAACGCTGGCGGGAGTCTCTCATGCAGGAACGTTGATGGTAGCAGGCGCTGGAGATCATACCTATCAGCTTTCCACGCTGGGCAGTAATGGCTCGCCACGCTGGACTCTTCCCTCCGGCGAGGCAACCTTCTCGTTGCCACAGGTAGCCACACCAGAGGGAACAATGCTGGCTGTGTTAAACGGGCCTGCCACGCTGGACTACCGCTACGCGCCAGTTGATCCGGCCTACAGCAATCCCCTGGCTCATTATTTCGCGCTCTATTTGCTGGATAGCAATACGGGGCAGGTTCTCTGGCAACACGAGTTTGTGCAAGCTGGCGCGTTACAAGAAGCCAGCGTTCTCGGCGCGGACTCACAATTCATCTATATCGCCACTCGCTCGCTTCAGAATAACCAGGTTGCGCAGCTTATCGCGGTGGATAAGTCCACTGGCATGATTGAATGGCGCGTGTATGGACCGCGCGGGCAGGCTAACGCCGCGCCTGACTTTGGAACAGTGCTTATGCAGGGCAGCTTCATTTACTGGCAGGTAGACAACACGGTATACGCGCTTAATATCCAAACGGGTCAAATTGAATGGCGCGATGCTATCGCGGAAATCACACCCAGAGTTTCTATGCTGGAAGAAAGGCAGATGGCGGCGAGCGCTGGCGTCCTGTTGATCCGGCGCAGCGATATGTACCACGCGCTCGACCTTATGACCGGAAGCGAGCGCTGGACACTGAGCGGACTGGGAGT
>JBOGTO010000575.1:0-2101 GCA_050695155.1 Ktedonobacteraceae bacterium | reverse complement strand
TCATCCACCCCCGCCCCTACGGATTATGCGCAAGGCTTTTCCAGATGAAGGCGGCCAGCGCCAGGGCGGTGCGCTCTTTGGGGGAAGCCTGCTCCATGCCCAGGATTTCCTCTACTTTATGGAGGCGATAACGAATGGTGTTGACATGCACGGCTAGCTGGTCGGCTACGGCCTGGGCGGAGCCGAGCGTCTGCGCCAGGACGAAGGTCGAGGTGAGATGCGTTTTTCTGGCTGTGTCGTATTCGGTGAGCGGGGCAAGCAACCTGACGGCAAAGTCTCGTAAGTCTTCGGACAACCTGGGATTCTCCAGCAGGCTGTCCAGGCCTGGCGTGTGGATGTCCAGCAGATACTCGTGGTACTTTTCGCGTCTCGCTCTCTGCGCGAGCGTGAGGGCGTGCGTGAGCGTCATCTTCAGGTCGTGGAGCGAGTGGTAATGCGCCCCGTAGACGATCCAGACAGGCTGGGGGGCGCAGTGTTTGAGCAATGCATCGCGCACCCGCGACGGCTGTGGTGTCGCGTGAGCATCGAGCAGGACAACGCCGGTGTCATCATCAAAGAATATGAGCGGGCTTTTCAGATTGTCCAGCGTGATACTTTCGGCGATCACCCTTTTGCGTGCCGCTTTCGCCGCCTGCATCGTTTGCGAAGGCCACGCGATGACCCATATTTGGCCGCGCTCGACGGGCAGACCCAGGCGGTAGCCGTCCGCATTGCTATTTTGCACAGTTTTCCCCTGCAACAATGCGCGTAACCATTGCTCCCTCTGTCGCGCCAGGTGATCGTGCGCCTCTTCCTGGCGAGCGATTACCAGGTTACAGGCAATCACCAGGTCGCTAAAAAAGTCGGGCCACGCGGGTGGCGGGAGCGGGACGGAGGGCCACATGTAGACTTTGCCGGGAAGGCTCACGCCCGGCGCGGCCAGGGAGATGACCTGCGCGGCGTCAGGCTTAGTGTCGCGCGCTGCCCTCATTTGCTCCAACTGTTCGCTATGCGCGAACACATACGGATGCTGCTCGCTATCTGTGACGATGACCGGGCCTTTTATAAGCTGGCTGACCCATGTTTCGAGGGTCTCGATGCGATTGGCATACAGGATAATGTCGTACCATGCTGCTTTATGATCGGGGAAGTGCTGCACGCCGGGCGAGGTAAAAGATGGAGGACGGCTTACAAAGGGTATTGGCTCAAGCAAGCCAGCCAGTCGCTGCACAAGCAGGCGTTCGGACAGCGAGAAAGGCGTCGTAGTGCGGCGCGTGACATAGAGGACGGCAGCTACGCGCGGGCTGCTAGCGTCTCCGGCATGGTAACGCACGGGTAAGGCAAGACCGGATCGAATATCCTCGCCATCGATCATATCGCAGACGCTGGGATCGCGGTACGGGGAGTTGCGATAATCGCCCACTATCGGTCTGCCATAGGCGGCGATACGACCTCCAACGCCGCGCCCAAGCGGGAGAGCGAAGCCGAATCCGTTGTGTTTCGCGCCCAGGTGACCGGTAATTTCGATAATGTCCTGATAGGCTCTGGCCCAGAAAGTGAAATCCGCTTTCCCCACCACCCGCGTCAGGCTGAGGAAGGCAGACAGGGCGTGGGTGTCGCCATGCGCCAGGTCCTCGGTCAACTCCCGATCCAGCAGGGGAGAGCTATCGAAAAAATACTGTTCTTCTGTGCTTTCGACTTCCAGCAGCGCTTCTAACGTGCGGCGCACCCGTTCCAGGCACTCGATCACGGAATTTGGGAGCGCGGCGGACGGGAGGGGAGTCGCCCAGATGATCCACAAGCCGGGGGGAGAGACGCATGATGGTTGCAGGCGTATGAAGAGAGGGAGTGGCATATCTGAGAAATTGCTACTTAGATCATGCTGTAGCACACCGGTAATCACATCAAGAGAAGGGTCAAGGCGAGCGGAGAGCCAGTGCCGCATGGTATCGCGCCGCGCTCCCGCATAGTAGACTTTCCACGGAACCTTGCGTTTCTGACAAGGCCAGATCAGCGCGGTAGCAGTCGCCGGAATACAGGTAAGGAGTTCTTGCAGTGCAAACACTATCATCTCGCCGCGTTGTTGAGGAAGCAGCGCGGCAGTTTTCAAACTGTCTTCTAC
>JBOGTO010000574.1:0-3124 GCA_050695155.1 Ktedonobacteraceae bacterium | reverse complement strand
AAGAATCTCCGTCCGACCCTGCAAGAGATTCTTCGCTGCGCTCAGAATGACAGGTCGACGGTGCTTGTCCTCGCCCTGCCTTGTCTCTACGAAAAAACGGCTTGCGCGCGGCGCATGTGCGAGCATTTTCCTATATCATGTCGAGCATCAATTGCTGTGGATGCTCGACCAGTTCTTTGAAGCGGCCCATGAACGCGCCCGATAACGCGCCATCGATCAGGCGATGGTCAAACGAGAGCGCGAGCGGCATCATAGGACGCACCATCACCGCGCCATGCTCGACAATCGCTTTATCCTCGATCCTGCCAACGGCCAGAATAGCTACTTCGGGATGATTAATGATGGGCGTGCCGGTGCTGCCGCCAAAGCTGCCCACGTTGTTGAGCGTGAAGGTGCTGCCGCTCACTTCCGGCAGCGCCAGGGTACGCTGTTTGGCCCCCTCGATCAGGCGATCAACGTTGGCTGCTATCTCCAGCAGCGTGAGACGGTCAGCGTTGCGCAATACGGGAACGAGCAGACCATCAGGTGTGGCTGCCGCGATGCCGATATGGTACGAGCGTTTATAAATGATCTCGCGCCGCTCCTCGTCCAGGCTGGCGTTAAATATGGGAAACTCTTTTAGCACGGGTATTAAGAGTTTGATGAGCAAGGGCATGTAGGTAAGGCGAATGCCACGCTTTTCCGCGCCGGGTTTCAGCGCGTCACGCAGAGCTACAAGGCCAGCGGCATCGACTTCGCCAAAGGCGGTCGCGTGCGGGATAATGCGCCAGGAACGCTCCATATGCTCTGCGATGCGCTTGCGCAGCCCTGTGAGCGGCTGGCGTTCGTCCTGAGCCGGGGGTACAGATGGTTGTTCGGTTTTAAGCGCAACAGGTTGGACATCCGGTGCGGTTTCTTCAGGAGGCGCTTTCGCTTTTTCAGCGAAGGCTTTGACATCTTCGAGAGAGACGCGCCCGTTAGCGTTGGAGGGCGTTACCTGTTCGAGGTCTATGCCAAGTTCAAAGGCCAGTTTGCGCACGGCGGGAGCAGCCAGCACGCGCGGTTTTGGCGCTGTTGATTGGGTTGTGGAAGCAGCAGGTGTTGGCGGCGTGGCTGCCTGAGCAATAGTTGCGGTCGTGTTCGCGCCTTTTGTGGATGCCGTAGAATCGCCATTGGTTGATGAAGAAGGCGCGTCAAAGACGACCAGCACTTCTCCGACCTTCGCGGTTTGTCCATTTGGCACGCGAATCTCTGAGACGCGCCCGGCCACAGGCGCGGGTATCTCAACGATGGCCTTGTCGGTTTCAACTTTGACGACCGTTTGATCGAGCTTGACCGTATCGCCTACTTTGACAAGCCACTCGACCACCTCGGCCTCGTGCATCCCCTCGCCAAGATCAGCCAGTTTCAATTCACTCATACAAAGACCTGCTTTCTATGGCTCCATGACCTCGCGCAGCGCGGTCATTACTTTTGCCGGAGTGGGTAAATAATAGTCTTCCTGACCCGGCACGGGATAGGGCGTATCGTAACCCGTCACGCGCCCAATGGGTTTCAGCAGTGAATAGAAGCAGCGTTCGTTAATCACGGCGGTAATTTCCGCGCCGATGCCGCCCGCGCGCGGAGCTTCATGCACGATGATAGCGCGCCCCGTCTTCTCGACCGAAGCAGCGATGGCGTCTTCATCGAGCGGCCATACAGTACGCAGGTCGATGACCTCGACGCTGGTTCCCATTTCCTGCTGCGCCTGTTTCGCCGCTTCAAGCGCAACATTGACCATCGCGCCATAGGCGAAGATGCTGACATCCGTTCCTTCCTGCACGACGTTTGCCTTTCCCAGAGGAATGGTGTAATGTTCCGCAGGCGTTTCGGCGCGGAACGAGCGATACAGTTTGATATTTTCGAGAAATAGCACCGGGTCGGGATCGTCAACCGCCGAAGCCAGTAGCCCTTTGGCATCGTAAGGATTGGAGGGAACCACGATCTTGAAGCCGGGCGTCTGCAAAAAGACGGCTTCGAGACTGTCGGAATGCAATTCAGGTGTGCGCACACCACCGCCATAGGGAGCGCGTACTACCAGAGGGCAGGTGTAGGCTCCCGCGCTGCGAAAACGGATACGCGCCGCCTGCGATACAAGCTGGTTCATGCACACAAAGAGGAATCCGGCGAATTGTATCTCGGCAATCGGTCGCAGGCCATAGATTGCCATACCGATAGAAGTGCCGATGATACCCGACTCTGCCAGCGGCGTATCAAAAACGCGCTCTTCGCCAAATTTATCTTGCAGGTGTTCGGTGACGCGAAATACGCCGCCATTGGCCCCAATATCCTCTCCAAACACGACGACGCGCCGGTCACGTTCCAGTTCCAGCGCCATCGCGGAATTGAGCGCCTCAATCATAGTCATTTGCATTGGTATTGCTCCTGATATATCTCGTTCAAAACAGGTCTGCCCGTCCCGATCAATATTGCCGATCCCGGTTCTGATGAATTGTGACGACCGAATACGGGAATGAAAGGGGCGTCCTCGCCCTGATGAAATTTAACAACCAAAATCGGTAAGGGGATGCCGTCCCGTCCTGTAGGGACAAGGGGCGGATGCGGGGGAGGGTGGGGGCCTGGTGCTTGTCCTGGTGGCAACGTGATGCGCTGGGATTCCTTGACGCGCATGGGCTACTCCCCTGACAGGCATCATACACCTCCAACGCATCGCACTGCCGACAGGCAAGCACCAGGCCCCCACATCCACTCCACTCCGCCCCTTGTCCCTGCAGGACGGGACAACATTCATTCCCAGTTTTGATCGTGAATGTTCATCAGGACGGAACGACTCCATTCCCCTATTCGATTGTCAAAGTTCATTAGGGACAACGCGCATTACTAGATTACGATTTTTTATCAACGTACCGCAAAAGGTCGGCACGTTGCGCTTGCTGGCGCGGCGATAGGTCGGCGGCTACATAGTCGAAGAAGCTATCGGGGGCCATGGGTGGCATAGCCTCGGCGATACGTACAGCCTCGTTGATTTCTTCTTCTACCTCTGCAACAAGCTGCTGTACGCGCTGCTCGTCAAGCAGGTCGCGCGCGATCAGGAATTTCTGGAAACGCGCGATAGGGTCTTTCGCGCGCCATGCCTCGACTTCTG
>JBOGTO010000573.1:0-10408 GCA_050695155.1 Ktedonobacteraceae bacterium | reverse complement strand
CCCACCACTTTGTCGAGTCATCCCAATCCCATCAACCACGTCTTGATCGCCTGCCAGGAAAACCACTCGTTCGACAATTATTTCGGGTATTATCCCCATGCCGGGAAGTTTGGCTTGCCCGCCAATTATTCGCAGCCAGATGGTAACGGCGGCACGGTCACACCGCAGCATATCTCATCGCCTTTCCCCGCCGATACCTCGCATACCTGGCAATCGATTCACAGCGAGTGGGATAACGGCAAAATGGATGGTTTCTATACCGCCGACGGTTCCGACGCCATGGGCTACTACGATGGCTCCGACCTGCAATACTACTACGCACTCGCGGGCGCGTTCACGCTGTGTGGCAATTATTTCTGCCCCGTGTTGGGACCAACCGTACCGAATCGTCTCACGTTGGTTGCTGCCACCTGCGCCGGCAACACCACCGACACGCTGGATACTGGCAGCCTGAACTTCCCTGTCATTGTTGACCTGCTCGACAAGTACAAGATTAGCTGGAAGTGCTATAACCTGGGACTGGGCCTCGGCAGCACGTCCTGGTTAGAACACTTCAACGCGCTGAACTTCTTCCAGAACTGGCAGAACGACGACCGCCTGCAATTCTCCGAGGATGATTACCATAACGACCTGGACGCCGGAACGCTGCCACAGGTCTCTTTCCTTATCACCGAGGAACTGATCAGCGAACACCCGCCCCTGGATATTCAGCAGGGGCAGCAGAAGATGGCCGATGTCATCGCCAAACTGATGGCGTCCAGCGTGTGGACCAGTTCCGCGCTTTTCTTTACTTACGACGAGGGTGGGGGTTATCTCGATCACGTCGCGCCGCCGCAAGTGGACGCCTACGGTCTGGGTTTCCGCGTGCCAACGCTGGTCGTCTCGCCCTATGCGAAGCGCGGTTATGTCTCCGGCCAACTCTACGAACACGCATCCATCTTGAAGTTCATCGAGCGCCGTTTCAGCTTGCCCACGCTCGCCAGCGTCAACCACCAGTTTGATACATCCACGCCCGGCAACAACAACGATGCCGCCAACGGGGCTGCCACCGGTCCAGCCGCGCCCCCGCGCGACGGCAACAAACGCCTGGGCGATTTCTACGAAGCCTTCGATTTCACCCAGAACCCCGATTATCATCCGAGCTTGCCCACGTTTTAATGGAACGAGAGCTTCATTGTCATCCTGAGCGCAGCGAAGGATCTCTCGCCGGATTCTGAGATCCTTCGCTGCGCTCAGGATGACAACGGGTGTGTTATTCACTAAAACGCTCGACTGGCTCCCAGCAGAGTGTTTTAGCCATTGAAAATCATGTTCTATCACCTGTTGTGCGGTTTATGACGGCATGATACAATTCCGCCATAAGCTCCGAATAATAATAGTAGATGTGGAGAAGAAATATGGAGTTGCAGCAGATTTTTACAGAGCGTCAATCGCGGCGCGCGGCTTTGCGTACTATTGGCACGCTGGCCGGGATGAGCTTTGTGCTGGGGGCGTGCGACTCGTCATACAAACCACCTGCTGGCCCCATCAAGGGCAACTCCGAATCGATTACGCATGTGCTGGTAGCCTGCCAGGAGAACCGCACCTTCGACACGTACTATGGTCATTATCCGAAGGCGGGGGCATTTGCGATGCCCGCCAATTACTCGCTGCCGGACGGCAAGGGTGGCAGGATCAAGCCCTATCACTTTACTACCCATTTTACAAGCAATATCGATCATTCCTGGCAGAATATCCACCGCGAGTGGGATAAGGGCGCGATGGACGGCTTCTTTACGGCGGATGGCCTGAGCGCGCTGGGCTATTACACTGGCGCTGACATTCCTTATTACTATGCGCTGGCCGATAACTTTACGCTGTGCGGCAACTATTTTTGCTACCAGCTTGGTCCCACACTGCCTAACCGTATTGCCTTATGGGCGGGTACATCGGGCGGCATCACCACCGGCAATGCCATCCCGCGAGGTAGTCTGGATTTCCCCACCATAGTAGATGTGCTTGACGCGCATCATGTCACATGGAAATGCTATAACCTGGGTACCGGCCTGGGCAGCGTTCCCGAAGTCGAATTTTTCAATCCCTTGCCTTTTTTCAAGAAGTGGCAGAATGATCGCAGGCTCTACTTTAGTGCGCTCGACTACTATAATGATGTGTCGAGCAACAAACTGCCGCAGGTCTCGTTCATCATCTCGGATGGACTTTTTAGCGAACACCCGCCCACCGATATTCTCCTGGGGCAGCATGAGATGGCAAAAGTTATCAACGCCCTGATAAACTCGCCAAGCTGGTACAGTTCCGCGCTATTCTTCACTTACGACGAGGGCGGGGGCTTCTTCGATCATGTCGCGCCGCCGCAGGTGGACGCTTATGGTATGGGGATGCGAGTTCCTATGCTGGTCATCTCGCCCTGGGTCAAGCGCGGCCACGTCTCCGGCCAGCTCTATGAACACGCTTCTATCTTGAAGTTTATCGAGCGCCGTTTCGGTCTGCCCACGCTCGCCAGCGTCAATCACCAGTTTGACGCTTCCACGCCGTCAAAAAATAACGATGCTGCCAACGGCCATACATCCGGCCCGCCCGCGCCACCGCGCGACGGCCTCTCGCAAACCGGCGATTTCTACGAAGCTTTTGACTTCACGCAGGATGGCAATTATCATCCAAAGTTGCCAAATGCATAGCAAATAGTGTATAAAATACTGTAATCGGCATATATCTATATTTACCGTGTATATCTTCGCAGGAGGTGTCTATGGACCCTGCTACCCTTGCGCACCTGGTAATCAACGCATTGAACCAGTTTGGCCCGTTCGTGGGTGGCGCGGCGGCTACTGCCATCGTTACCGATGCCAGTACCGATATCTATAACAAAAGCAAAGAGCAGGCTAAACGCCTTATCGATGCTATTCGCCATCGTTTTCAGCGCGAACAGGATGGAGGGAGCGCGGTTCAGGCGTTGCAAACGTATATTGGCGGCGACCATGATTTCGCAAGCGTGGTGAAAACCAAAATCGAACGTATATTGCGAGACGACCCTGTGTTCTCTACCGACCTGTTGCGTATCATGCGCTCCGGTCCGCTGCAAACCCTGATTATTGGCGAGGAAGCAAAAGCGCGCGATATCGAAATGACTAATAGCACGGGTACTGGCACGCAGCATATGCAGACCGGCCAGAAATCCGAGGTCGAAGGCATCAGAATGAGCCTCAAGACTCCCGACGAATCGTAGGGGCGGGGGTTGAGTTGAGAGGGGAGAGGACGCTTGCGTCGCCCTCTGTACTGAATGGTATGGGAAAAGGATATATAGATGTCGCAGCCACTTCGCCTCCAGAATCCCTTTGTTGGGCGCGACCGCGAGCGAAAGGCATACCTACACCTGCTCGAGCAAACAACGCCCTGGTTATTAGCCATCACCGGTGATGGCGGCATCGGCAAAAGCGCCTTACTACGACACCTCTATGGGCAAACTCCGCGAGGCATCCAGGCTGTCCTGCTCAACTTTGCCAACGACAAACTGCGCATCGATCCTCTCAATATCCTCGAAGAACTCTCCTGGCAACTGGCCGCGCACTGCGATGAGAAGCGCGTCACTATTTTTGAGCAAACCCTGGCAGAAGGACGCGACAAATTATCGGAAGCTATCAAGGCGATGAGCCAGCAAGTCATTGTAGGTGATGGGGGCAGCGCGAAGGACGTTCAGGTAGATATGGGCGGCTACAGCGCGTCCGCCATGCGCGAGCAGCGCCGCCAGGTGCGCGAAAGCGTTACACGCGCATTCTATAGTCAGCTCATGACCTACAAACCGTCTCGACTGGCTCTCATGCTTGATACCTGCGAATGGTTGAGTGAACTCGAGGGACTGGAGGTGGGCAAATGGGCTATGGATGAACTGCTGCCTGCTATACACGAGCGATTGACGTACAGCCAGCGCTTTCTTTCCGTAGTCATTGCCAGCCGAGTACCGCCGCCTCTGACCGTCATCGAAAGGCAGGATCGCTGGTCCCTATCACTCCCCAGGCTGGACGCGGAAGTAGTCCATCTTTACCTTCAACAAATCGGTATGCAGGACACCGCCATGCGCCAGCGTGTCTATGAAATCACCCAGGGCCACGCGCTATGCATCTCCATTATCGGCGTGCTGTGGCAGGAGCAGGGTGATCAGCCCTTTACACAGGCCGACCTGCCTCAATTGCGCACAAAATTTACTGAAAAGGCGCTGGTAGAATATATCCGCGAGCGTCTGTCCGAACGCCTCAAACCGCCTTACCGTGACTTAACGCGCTATGGCGTATTGCTACGCGGCTTCGATCTGCCTATGTTGCAGGCTGTCTTCCCCCAACTGCTCTCTGGCGCGGACGCGCTCGACATCTTTCATCAACTTACCAGCTACCCTTATGTAGAACAGCGCGGCAACCAACACTATGCTTTCCATGATCTGCTACGCGAAATCCAGGCCGCAGAAGTGCGCGCGCAGCAACCCACACAGTGGAAAATGTATCACCAGCGAGCATTAGACCATCTATCAAAGCAAACGGCACGCCCGGCGGATTGGTACTATCACGCTATTGCTTGCGATGAAGCGCAAGGTATAGATGAGTGGTGGGAAGTAGTTCAGGACCCTCGCCATAATGGAACTACTTATCTCGCGGCATTATTCGAAGCTGCATATGATGTAACGCTGGAGTTATCTCCCATACAGGCGGCGCACCGGGTATTTAGACTGGGACGTTTTTATTCCAGCGCTTATGGCGCGAAAATGGATGCCGCAGTTGGTTGTTACGAGGAAGCCTTATTCCTCTACCGGCAGGTGGGCGACCGGCTGGGAGAAGCCAACGTGCGTAAAGCGATGGGGGATGTGCAGCAGTTCCGCAAGGACATGCAGGCGGCATTAGCCTCGTATGAGCAAGCGTTGGGGCTGTTCCGGCAGGTGGGTTCCAAATTGGGAGAAGCCAATTGTTATCTGGCGCAAGGGCGCGTTGCGCGACAACAGGAAGATTTTCAGAGCGCGCTCACTTTGCAAACACGCGCATACCAACTTTATCAGGATATACATGATCAGTACGACCAGGCCGTAGCATTGTATTATCGTTCCTTTGCATTCGAGTCGATGCAAGAACGGGAGCAGGCTATTGAAGATATAGAGACATCCCTGGCAATTGCTATTCCTCTCGATCTGCCATTCGTTGATCTCTTACGTGAGCGTCTGGAGAAACTACGGCAGCCATGAATGTTGATCGCTTTTGCGTTCATAAACCTGAATAAATTGCGGCGGGCTTTTCTGAGCGTTTCTCTTTATCCCCATTTGAGCCAGCGTAAGGCATTGTACATTTGTATTTGCCAGGTCTTCCATGAATGATAGCCTTTCTGGATGTCAAGATGATATTGAATGTGGAACTGACCGATCTCCTTCACGAAATTGAGAGAGTCGGTATAGTATGGCTGATCTTTGGTGGCTGCGCCGATGAACATATGGAGCTTCCAGGCCGCCTTATCGGTAGATATGATGTCCGCCGGGCTGTTAGCTCGCATGTAAGCGGCGTTGTTTCCCCAGATGTTGCCCTCAGCCCGGTAGTAACCTCCCAGCGAGATGACCGCGCCGAATACATCGGGATGATGCAGCGCGATATTCATAGCGCCGAAGCCGCCCATCGAATTACCACCTATCGCTCGATAGCCAGGTGATGAGATGGTGCGATAATGTTGATCAACATAGTTTACCAGGTCAATGGCAACGAATGTTTCTATGAGCTGTTTCCCGTCGAAGCTGTTGCCCCATTCGCTGCTTCCGCCAGGGCAGCCATTGCCATCAGGAGCAACGATAATTAACTCCGGTATTTGCCCGGTTGCAATGAGCGTATCTGCTGATTGGCTCGCATCACCTGCTTTGAACCAGTCTATATCGCTGCCGGGTGATCCGTGTAAAAGATAAAGCGTGGGATAACGCTTGTTTTGTCCCTGGGGCGTGTTGTAGGACGGTGGTAAATAGACCTTAAAAATCTTTTTCTGGTTATTTAACGCCGGACTAAGCAGGCTATCATCCAGGATCGTTCCATGTGCCGGAATTGCGCTACCCGTGCTTGAAATTTTGGGCGGTGCATGTAGGCCGGTATCGGGAGCATAGAGAAAGATGTCGCTGGAACCGCTCGCAAGGAGAATCAGCGCGATCATGACGACAGCGCCTGTCCATAAGAGCCAGGGAGATCGTCTCCGGCCCTGGTGACTCACGTATTCTTCATGTTCAATGCGCGGCCATATTAACATTACAAGCCGCATTACAAGCTGGTAGAACGGATCGAGGAGCGTTTCGCCCAGTGCGATACCAATGGCCGCGCCAATAAAGGCGCTCAACAAAGCCAGCGCGGCCATCACGAACGATGTATGGACTAATGCGCCGGCATTCAATACCTCCAGGTGACCGCCGGGATCGTAAACGGGTTGTCTTTGCAGTTGGATAAAGGGGAATAGATAGGCAAAACAGAAGACGAGTCCGCTGCCAGACATAGCCAGCCACCTGCGCCTTCCTACGGCACCTCCGATGCCTGCCGCAAACAGAGCTACGATGATGGTAGCTGTGAACTGCGCTCGTAATGGGTCCAGGCCAACATTGATGATAAAAGAGTCCAGGTTTGCCAGCGTTGTATTCCCGAAAAGTACTACTCCACTGAGCAATGCGACCAGAAAGGAGGCAGCGTATGGTATGAGACGTATAAGCTGCTGTCTCGTGAAGTATTTTTTTGAAAGGCGCATTATATTGTTGCGGATGTGTAACATGAGAGTTCCCCGGACCTGTGAAAGCTAAGTTTTGGCATTGATAAGTATAATTTCAATTATCCTGATAAAACGTCGTGTAGCTACGAAACTAGTAGATGAGTTACTTCTATCTTCTGAAACGTCATGAGGCGGTCTTTTGTTGCTCAAAATAGCTTATGATTGCGGAATCTCCAACGGCAACGAAAAGCCCCAGTCCAGCAAAAGCTTTGCGTCGCTAAAGCGGTCGATTTCGGGGATGCTGTGCAGCACTACGCCGAGCAAGTGGTGGCCGCTGCGCGTGGCGGAGAAGACCAGGCAACCGCCGGCTTCGAGCGTGAAGCCCGTTTTGATGCCAGTCGTACCGGTATAGGTAGCCAGCAGGGTATTAGTGTTATCCCACGAGTGCGCGTTGTTAGTCGCGCTGGCAGGCACGTTGTAATGTGGCGTGCTGACGATTTTTGCGAAGAGGGGTAGCGACATGGCGTATTGCGCCAGCCGCGCCAGGTCATAAGCGGTCGTGTAGTGTCCGGGGATGGGCTGGTTGTTGGCGTCATAATAAGTTAGCCCATCGGGATTGATAAAGTGCGTCTGGAACAGACGCAGGCGATAGGCGTACACGTTCATCTCATGCACAAAGTTTTGCGTGCTGCCGCCCAGCGCGTCGGCGATGGCAATGGCGGCATCGTCTCCCGATGGCACGAGCAGTCCGTACAGCAGGTCTTGTAGCTTCAATTGTTCGCCCACTTTTAGATTTGCGGTGCTACCCCCATTATTTATCACCTCGTTCACGGCATCCTGGTGAACAGTGATGAGCATGTTCAGATTGGCCGTCTGGACGGCGATTACCGCCGTCATAATCTTGGTTGTGCTTGCCATCGGCTGTGGGTGTTCACCGTTCAGATCGTAGAGGATATGGCCGCTATCTTCATCTACCAGCATGGCCTCGTTAGCTGTGATAGCTGGCGGTTTGCCATTCGGCGTCAATACAGGAGTGGGTTTGGGCGTCGCTACGGGCGTGAATTTCAGGAAAGTGGGCGCATACGTGGGCGGCGGCGCAGGTTGCCCCGCGCCCCCCATCAATTTCGCGCCCAGCGGTGTGAAAGCCAGCACCGGCACGCTAACGAGCAAACAGATAGCGATGGCTAATAGGATAATCGCGGTTGTGCGGCGCAGCATCTAAAAATCCTTCGCACAAAAAACCGTCGCGCCCGTTTTCGTAGTCATTGTAGGGGCGGGGGCGGTTGAGAGGTGGGAGGGGACCCTTGCGGTCGCCCTCGTACCTCTTCCCATGTCAGTAATTTACAATTCCGGCCAGCGCGTGTGATAATCGGTGACGCGCTCGAAGGCGTCGGCCACACGCAGGATGGTATCTTCGGCGAAGAAGTTGCCCAGCAGTTGCAGGCCGACGGGCAGACCCTGGCTGAAGCCGCCGGGGATGGAGACGCCGCAGTTTCCCGCCAGGTTGGCCGGGATGGTGAATACGTCCTGCAAGTACATCTCATACGGGTCGGAAATTTCGCCAATCTTGAACGCAACCGAAGGCGAGGCCGGACTGACCAGCACGTCGAACTTTTCAAAGGCGCGCGTGAAATCTTCGGTGATGAGCGAGCGCACCTTTTCGGCTCGCTTGTAATAGGCATCGTAGTAGCCGGACGAAAGCGCGTAGGTGCCGAGCATGATGCGCCGTTTGACCTCCTGGCCGAAACCATACTGGCGCGTCTTCTCCAGCGCTTCCCACATATCGCTGGTGTCGCGGTAGGAGTAGCCGTACTTCACGCCGTCGTAGCGAGCGAGGTTCGCGCTGGCCTCTGCCGGGGCGATGATATAGTAGACCGGCACGCCGTATTTGGTGTGCGGCAGCGAGACTTCGCCAACCTCTGCCCCCATTTCGCGCAGCTTCTCGATGTCCGCGCGCACAGCCTTCTCTACGCCGGGCTGCGTACCCTGCACCCAGTATTCCTCTGGTACGCCAATACGCAACCCCTTGATGCTGCCGTTCAGGTTCGCGCTATAGTCTGGTACACCCTGTGGCGAGCTGGTGGAGTCGCGCGGGTCGGGTCCGGCGATGGCTTGCAAGATCAGGGCGGCGTCGCGTGCGCTGCGGGCGAATGGACCGATTTGATCGAGTGACGAGGCGAATGCTACCAGCCCGAAACGCGAGACGCGCCCGTAGGTTGTTTTGAGGCCGACCACGTTGCACAACGCGGCGGGTTGGCGAATCGAGCCGCCCGTGTCGCTGCCCAGCGCGCCCATCGCCATGCCTGCCGCCACCGCCGCCGACGAGCCGCCGCTACTGCCGCCGGGAGCGCGTTCCAGGTCCCAGGGATTTTGTGTAGTGAAGAAGGCGGAATGCTCGGTGGACGAACCCATAGCGAACTCGTCCATGTTGGTCTTACCCAGCATTACCGCGCCCGCCGCGTTGAGCCGTTCCATGACGGTTGCGTCATAGGGCGGCTTGAAATCTTTCAGCATGTTAGAACCGCAGGTGGTGGTGATGCCCTGTGTGCAGATGACATCTTTGATAGCAAGCGGGATGCCCGTCAGCGCCGAAACCGTATCTCCATTCTCGAAATGGCGGTCGGCTTCGCGCGCCTGTTGCATTGCCAGGTCGTCGGTAACGAGCGTAAAGGCTTTGACCTTATCATCAACGGCGCGGATGCGATCAAGATGGGCGCGTGTCAACTCCACCGAGGAGATTTGATGCGCGCGCAGCATAGCTCCGGCCTCATGTATGCTCAGTTTATATAATTCAGTCATGAATTACGATTCCTCCAGCACCGCGTTTACTTTGAGACAGTTATCTTCCTGGTCGGGGGCATTGGCTAATAATACTTCAGGCGCATACGATGGCTGTGGAATATCGGCACGCATAATGCTACTTAGACGCGAGGCGTGCGCGGTCGGCGAAACGCTGCTCACATCCACTTCCTGTAATATAGCGATATTTTCCAGGATGACGGAAAGCTGATTTCTAAAGGTTTCAATATCTTCTTCGGTCATACCCAGGCGGGCCAGTTTCGCCACTTGAATAACGGTTTCGCGGTCAATCATAAAATCCTCTTCTACTCACCAGCGCAGGCGCGCCCCACGCGATCGGGTGATGTTGTACAGGCTACAGGTCTGCAATTCTGCGCGTCTATTGTAGCATGAGACGGGGAAAAAAGTCGAGCGGGATATGACCTCACCACCTGACATGGAAGCCGCTCATGTGTTCTGCCGGTTGACTCCATGAAACGCGCACATCGCGCACCCGCGCGGCAGATGGCCCCTGGCGCAGGTAGGATAGCAATTGTTCGAGGGCCGGGCGCGGCCCCTGAGCCAACACTTCAACGCTGCCGTCACTTTCGTTGCGGGTGTAGCCGCGCAGAGAGAGCGCGTGCGCCTTTTGCACCACAAAATAGCGGAAGCCTACGCCCTGAACTTGCCCATAAACGTAGGCGCGCAGTTCATCTACTCTGTTATTATTGTTTTCACTCATATTCCGCATGATAGCATATTGTTGTATGCGTATCAAAACACATTCGTTGGTAAAAATGTTCGTAAAACGATTGACATATGCTCAGTGGGCTTGTACACTTGCGATAGAAGAAAAACGTGGGGTTGGACAGACCTTGAATCGGCGAGCTGGACTGGACAGGTAATACGAAAGGACAAAAGAAAT
>JBOGTO010000572.1:0-4666 GCA_050695155.1 Ktedonobacteraceae bacterium | reverse complement strand
TCTATATTGTGGCGGCATGATGCTTCTCTCTTTCAGCAAACATGGGATATATTAGACATTCGGGCGTTTTGGACGCTTTTTCCCGCGTTTAAGACCTTTGACCTTCGGCATTTCGGCGGGTTTGGCGCTGCGCATCTTCTCCTCAGTCCAATACTTGAGCGCATCTTCGGCAGGAGTCTCTACCTTCTGGCTGGCAACAGCGCCCGCATCATCAGACTTCGCTGAGCGTTTGCGCGCCGCCGCCAGGTACAGACCTACCAGCAAGCCAAACAGGACCACGCCAACCAGGGGCAGACGAACGAATCTATATTGTTGTGACATGATGCGTTTCACTCTTTCTATGAGCGACTTCTTCATGAGATAAGTATACCGCACCACATCCTGTAGGGACAAGGGGAGGATGAGGTGCAATGTACAGGTCGAGTGAAGGAGGCAAGGCGACCGTCAGGGGTGAGGATGAAAGGCGACCGCCAGGGTCGCCTTTCATCCTCCCTCATGTCTTGCCTCCTCTCTTACCCGACTTGTAGATTGCCCTGCAACTATTCAGCAGAGCCTTACGTGTTAAAACAGTATATCTCTTTGGAAGTAGGAGGACATGATTAAATAAGGAGTAATAAAATATGAGTTATCAACCTTATCCACCCGAACCAGATGAGCAAAGATACCAACCATCGCCCTATGATGCGCCTACTGAAAGACAGCCGTATCCCGTCTATGGCACTTCTCCTGCACCTGATGGCGACAGAGCTAACGCTCAAAACCAGTATCAGAACTATGGGGGTCCGGCGGGTAATCAGGGCGACCGGCGCGAACCGGCATATGTAGACGAAAATGTGCGACGCGCCAATCTGCGCGGCAGGATTACCAGCATCATCTACTTCATATTAGGCGTGCTGGAAGTCATCTTGCTGCTGCGTCTCTTGCTGCGACTGCTGGGCGCGAACGAGGCCAGCGGTTTCGTCGTGTTCATATACAACCTGAGCCACATCTTTGTGGCTCCCTTCAACGGCATCTTCAATGACCAGGCCCTGGGTAGAAGCGTCTTTGAAACCTCTACCCTGATTGCCATGATCGTCTATGCCCTGCTGGCCTGGGGCATCGCATCACTGGCGCGGCTTATATTCGCCCCCACCAATCCCGCCGGAATGTAATAACCCGCCACAAGTGTGTGTAAAGGTGACGAGGGCGACCGCAGCCCGTAACAAACGTAGATAGGAGGCAACGCGAGGGCGACTGCAATCTGCCACAGGCAAGTGTAAGGCACGAGGGCGACCGCAAGGGTCCCCACCCGTCCACCCAACCGCCCCCGCCCTTACTATGACTTCGACTTCGACGGAGGTGGGGCGCGCGTTCATTGTAAGGGCGGGGGTGGAGATGGGATGGGTGGGGACCCTTGCGGTCGCCCTCGTACCCTCTTATCACTCGCGCCTTTAGACTCTATACCAATCGGCTCGCGTTAAGGGCAGGCCACTTGCGCCATGCGCGGGTTTTGCCAGCAATACCTGGTAGAGGTTGCTGCTACCAACCTCGAAGCCGTGTGCCGCGCCTGCCATGTATAAGTGCCAGATGCGATAGGTGACATCGCTGGTCAGCTTGCGCGCCTCGTCCGCGTGTTCTTCCAGGCGGCGCACCCAGTGGCGTAAGGTCAGCGCGTAGTGTTCGCGCAGGCTTTCCACGTCGCGCACCTCGAAGCCGCTCGCCTCGGCTGCCCGCAGCGTCGAACTGACCGGCACCACTTCTCCATCGGGGAACACGTAATGGCTGGCGAAACTTTCTTTCGAGAGCGAGGGAACGGCCATGTTGCTTGCGATGCCGTGATTGAGAAAGACGCCGCCGGGACGCAGCACGCGCCACGCCTGCTTAAAGTAGGTGGGTAAAAGCGCCTCCCCCACATGTTCAAACATGCCCACGCTGACAATTTTATCGAAGGAATCGGGGGTGTCTACATCCCTGTAATCGCGCACCTCCACGCGGCAACGCTCAGCCTGCCCGGCTTGCGCGATGCGCTGTCGCGCTAGCTCCGCCTGTGGCTCGCTCAGCGTGATGCCGTAGGCATCGACTCCAAAGTACTGCGCGGCATAGAGTACCAGGCCACCCCAGCCGCAGCCGAGATCCAGCAAGCGCTCGCCAGGTTGCAGGCGCAGTTTGCGACAGATGTACTCCAGCTTGCGTTCCTGCGCCGTGTCGAGATCGTCAGTGGGTGTGGCGAAATAGGCGCAGGAATAGATCATGCGAGCATCCAGCCACAGGGCGAAAAAATCATTGGAGCGATCGTAGTGGTAGGTCACGGCCAGTTTATCGCGCTCTTTGGAGTGGCGAGTGCCACGCAATTTGGTAGCCGGGTTGTCCGGTCGTGCTTGAGTACTATGCGGCAGTCCCAGCAGGCGTTTGCCAAAGCGCAACTGTTCCATCTTGCCCCAACTTCCATCGATAAATTGATCCGCCAGCGAGAAAACGGCCTCGATGTCTCCCTCAATATCGAAATCATTGTAGATATACGCCTCGCCCAGCGTCAATTCATTGGGCGGCAGGAACATCTTGCGCAGCGCTCCCGCGTGTTGCAGCACAATCGTGAAGAGGGGCGTTTCGCCTGCCCCATCGGGCCTCCAGGTAGTCCCGTCCCATAAGCGCACTGCAAAGTCACGTTGTGGAGAAGCGCCCAGGATTTCCTGTAATAAGGACAGCGTGGTCTGAAGCGCCTGGTCATCTGCTCTGGTAGTTGGAGTTGCCATGCTCTGTGTCTCCTTTCTATTGACATAATACCCTTCTGGAATGCCAGGAAACAATAGCGTTTCGCTAGAAATCAGATATGAGCGCGGGCCGGATGCCCACAAGGGGCATCCAATAGGCATCAACCGAAGCCGCGAAAGGAGAGAGGAGGCCGGGTTGTCCGTAGGGGCGGGAGCCCGCGTCCCGGTTCCCTGGTGCCAAGCGCGGGGAAGCAAACCTCACCGGGCGGGCGGCCATAAAGGCCCCCTCCCCTCCCCTCACCACTCCCGCCCCTACGGAGATTGGCAGAGCTTTTCTTAGATTGATGGATATTGGATGCCCACAAGGGGCATCCACAAGTGTCAGCGTACAGGTTGGTACACCACTCCCGCCCCGATCTCCGCCAACTCGCGCACAGCGTCGATCATTTCCGGGGCGTTGCGCGCAAATTCGGCGCGTACAGGCAGGCGGGACTTAAATTCTTCTACCGTCATGTCATCGAGGAAGCGCGTTCCTTCGTTGTCGAGCATGACGCGCGGCAGAAGCACCAGGTCGCCCAGGTTGTCGTTGGCGAGCAAGGCGTCCAGCACGTCCTGCCCGCACAGCAGGCCGGCTACAGTGACTTCGGGACCGAAGAACTGGTTGACGATGGGCAAAACCTGCACGTCGAGGTTTTCGACGTGGCGCAAATCCGCCGCGAATTGTTCGATGACGCGGCTTGCCATCGTGCTGGTTACGAGGGTGATGCGGCGCGGTGCTGGCATTCGCGCGGGGAGCTTGCGTTTGCCGCGCGCCCACTGATCGATCAGGTAGCGCGTCATACCCACGCCATTTTCGATTTGCGCGTAGGAGCCATAGTGCCGCGCCGGTGGGAAGTCGCGCCCCGTGATGTAGTACCATTCATCCGAAAGATAGACAAAGGGGGAGCCGTCGGAGCTTTCGGCCTCGAAACGCCGCTGGTGTTGCTCAACCTGCTCGATCACCGCCTCGGCCTCTTCAAGTGTATAGTGACGCAGGGCGGGCAAATCGCCCGTTTTCATCATGTTGTTATATTTGGTGAGACCCACCGGCACCGCTGAAATCGATTCGACGATGGGGCGCAGCGCGACCAGGTCTGCTATGCTGCGATCAAGCTGCGGGCCGTCGTTGATGGGCGGACACAGCACAAGCTGTGTATGGCAGGTGATGCCCATGCTGCCCAGGCGTTGAATATGCGCGATAATGTCGCCCGCGCGCGGGCCGTCCACCATCTTGCGCCGCAAATCAGGGTCTGTCGTATGCACCGAGACGTACAGAGGCGTCAGCTTTTGCTCATCCAGCCGTTGCCAGTCAAGCTCTTTCAGGTTGGTCAGCGTGATGAAGTTGCCAAACAGGAAGGAGTAGCGGTAATCGTCATCCTTGATATACAGCGTGGAGCGCATCCCATGCGGCAATCCCGGCTGGGCCGCGAACCGTTCGGGCAGCCCCTTAATAAAGCAAAACACGCATTTATTGGCGCACTGGCGAATAAAGGGCGCAGGCTCCTCGCCGAAAAGCACCCCCAGGTTCTCATCGTAAGTCTTATTTACCTGTACTTCATGCTGGTTCAGTTGCCGCTCAAAGCCGATGGTCAATTCCTCATCGGCCACATAAAAGCGAAAGTCCACCAGGTCGCGCACCGCGTGTCCATTGATCGTGCGAATCAAATCACCCGGCTGCAATCCGGCCCTGTCCGCCGGACTATCCTCAACTACCTCCCGCACCCATCCATACATTTTTGGCATTGGTCTAGTTCCTTAATAATGGAATATATCCTGTGAATTATAACCGTTATAGTGAATTGCGTCAAATTTTCAGTATGCCCCGGTCAAGGTGAGCGAAAAGTCGAGTGAGGGCTGACCCCACCCCGGACGCCCACCAGGTAGGGCCAGCGCCACCCGGACGCCCACGATGGGCGTCCCTACATATCATGTACGCC
>JBOGTO010000571.1:0-13721 GCA_050695155.1 Ktedonobacteraceae bacterium | reverse complement strand
CGCCAGGCGCGGCGGCACTATAGATTCCTGCATTTCCGCCGTTCGTTTCGCTTCTGGTGGTATCGAGCGCTGATCGTCATACTTGGCACAGTGCTGGCAATTGAGCTTGGCCCGCTTTTGCTCGATTTCCCAAAGGAGATTTTTGGTGGCGCGGCGGCTCTTGTACTCTTATTCTGGGCGATCCGACGCATGGAGTTTGGCCTGATATTACTCGCTATATGCGCAACAGCTTTTTCGCCCAAAGCTCTCGGCTTGAAGTCGATAGATGTCTATCCGGTAGAAATCCTGGCCTTGCTGCTGCTCTTTGTGATTGTGGCGCAGGTTGTTTTCCATGTACGCAAGTTTACCGTTCCCTCATTCTGGACGATCTGGCCCCAGTTGGGCCTCATCTCGCTGGCAATCGTATCGGAAATCATGATCCAGGTGACATGGCTCCCACTGATACCGCACAAGCTGAACACGACGCCGCTCATCTATTCGGAGGCGCTGGCAATAGGCATGTACTGCTTCCCTTTGCTGATAATGTTTATTACCTCTGCGATTCTCTCGTTGAATGAGCGGCTGGTCGAAAGAATTGAAAACTGGTTTCTCGGACTGGCAGTGATGGCAGCCTTGATAGTCGGGTTTGAAGTCCGGCGCATTGGCGCTGACATTTACACCTTTCGTTATACCGAGCCTGTCATCGTGTATATGTCGCTACGCGCCCTCGCCCAATTGATGGCGCTGGCTGCCATGATCGCCTACGCCCGTTTCCTGACCGCCTGTAGTTGGAAACAGCGCATCCGCTATGCCATTGTCCTCGCGCTTACGGTGGGAGGCGTCTATTTCACCCTGGAGAATAGCTGGTGGGTGGAACTGGCCGTTGCTCTCGTCGTTATCACATTGGTGTACTCGCGCGCGCTGTTTTTCACACTTTGCCTGCTCTGCCTGCCCTTGATTCCGTTAGCGAAAGCGGAACTCACCAAGTTACAGTCGGTCAAATCTGTTGATGCCTATCGCATCATCATCTGGCAGGATGCGCTGCGCATATGGGGGAAGCGACCAATATTGGGGGTTGGCCCTGGCAACTTCTGGTCTTACGACCAGGTATATACCCATTTGCCTTTCCTGTTGCGTAACTTCGATACGACGGGCCTGGGTGTGGCGCATAATGGGACGCTCCAAACGTTGGGCGAACTGGGGCCGCTGGGTGTAGTTTTTCTGTACTCGTTTGTGGCGGTGGTATTCCTTACTGCCTTCCGGCTCTATCGCCGTTCTAAAGACCCGGAAAAGCGCAATGACCGCGTGCTGGGGTTGATCTGCATGGGGTTAGTTATCGGGTCGCTGGCCGGGGATCTTTTTTCCGGGTCTTTCTTCCTGCCGCCGCGCCAGATCGGCAGCTTCAAAGATATGCCGCAGGTTCTGAGTACCTGGGTTATATTCGGATGCCTCTTTTACAAAGATAAAATCTGGCGTCAGATTCAATCGAAATAGAAGGCTTAGATGAGATGGCTTATGAAAGGGAGAAGTAGATGCATAATTCAGACGAGGGGACGCAAAGAGCATTTTTATTCTGGCTCAGCGGATTACAATTTGCGGATATAGCCGCCTTGCCGGAAGTAGAAAAACTGGTGGCGCGCGGAGTACATGTTGAGTTGACGCCTTTGATGATTAGCGGAACTCAATCTCAACACTACCAGGTCTTGAGTGGAAAGTCACCTGCGCGCTTTGGATTTTTCGATACGCTTATGCCATTAGCGCGTCTTGCCCGCCCCGCCAGTGGAGAGAGCGGCTATGCTATCGTCGAAGAGCTAAACGGGCGAGACACTGCTCCCAGGCTCCTTCAAGACACCTTGCGTAAGGCGGGGTGGTCGGTTCGCTATGAGGAAATGCGGCCCGGCGAGTTGCAACCGTTTGTTGAGCATTTGCCGTTAGAAACCCCGTCAGCAAGCTGCACGATTATCAAGATCAACATGGATACGCAACCTCTTAGCGCGACCGTTGCTGCTTCAATAGCAGAGGCGCTGCGCATTGCGAACGAGTGGGTGGGGGAAACTGGGCTGCTGGCTTTGCTCTCTGATGCGCAACCAGCAGAGGTAAAGCGCTTTGTGAATATCAACAATTTCCTGGCCGATATGGGCATTATCGAACGAGATGAGCAGAACGGCCAGATTTCCTGGGCAAATTCTCTCGCCTACTTCGCCGGTCATGGTCAGTTGTGGGTCAATCTTCTGGGACGCGATCCGCAGGGGGCCGTGCATCCGCAGGACGAATACGAGGAGGTGCGCGAGACACTGGTGAAAGCGTTGCCATCCAAAGTGCGCGATGCCGCGACCGGAGAGACGGTTGTCGAGCGTGTATTCCGCAAGGAGGAACTGTACGTGGGGGACTACCTGTTCTGCGCGCCCGATCTCGTCGTCCAGTTTAAGCCAGGTTACGCGCCTTCGCCGCGCAGCACGCGCCTGGACTTTGACGAACAGATGATGACCGCGCCAGAACCAGGCACGCTGGCAGTAGCGGGTATGCATCCCGACGCAATCAAGGGCTACCTGCTGGCAAGCGCGCCCGGACTGGCCTCCGGCCTATCCTTCTCAGCGCCACTTACAGCCGTCGCGCCCACGCTGCTGCACGCGCTTGGCGTTGAGTATGAAGATATGGATGAGGTCGCGCTTAGCGCCGCGTTTACATCTGCCTACCTCGAAGCGCATCCTGTTCGTTCAAACGCGCAGAACCAGGAGCTTTCTGATGAAGATGAAGAGTTGGTAATCAATCGTCTGCGAGACCTCGGCTATATTTAGAGGGAATTATCCCAGATGAGCAATGACTTTCTCGATCCGTCACCATCACCACACCGGCAGTTTCAACGCCCCCGATTCTTTCCGGTGACGGATGAGTCTGTCCCAAAACCAACCGAGATCATTCCTGTAGTCGATACGACGCGCGATACGACGCGAACTGCGGGCAATTTTACACGGCGACAACTGGCGGGTCACGATACTGGAAATGGTCCGGCATTCGCGGCACAAAGCGGCATGGAGACGCCTCCACAGGTGTTCGGGATTGTCGCTCCGCCGCCCATGCAAAATGGGATAAGGACACCATCTCCCACGTTCAATAGCTGGCAGCAGGGTGCCGCGCCTCAACTTGTGCTGAGTGACGAGGAGAGACTGGCGCGGCGGAATCGCGAATGGCAACCGGGAACCTCTGGCTTCAGCGATGCCCGTACTTCTCCCTCTGCCTACTCGATGAGCGATACGTTCCCCATGATGGTGCTGCGAGGCATAGCGCAGAAGCAAGGCGAGCAGCAACCCGCCATGCAGTCTGAACTTTCAGGAGCGGCCAGCGGTGCCGCCATTGTTGGTTTGGGCAATGTCAGCGGGACAGTACTCAAGTATATCGGCAACTTTATCATCCAGCGCGGCTTTGGCCCAGGCATCTTCGGCTTATATTCCCTGGGTCTGTCCCTTGTGACCCTGGTTTCCTCTATCTTTAACCTCGGCCTGGATGACGCTATGCTGCGGTATATCCCCATATACCGCAGCAAGAAAAATCCATCCGCGCTGCGCAGCCTGGTTATTTTTTGTACGGCGCTGGCTGGTATTACCGGCATCTTTGGCGCGATACTACTGCTCATTTTCGCGCCTCAACTGGTCGCTTTCAGACATACGCCCAAAGATGCTCCATTGTTGACCACGACTTTTGAGCTTATGGCTCCCATGATTCCTTTACTCTGTATGCAGGGCATCTGGTTTGGCGGCCTACAGGGGTTCAAAGCCTTTAAATTTCGGGTATTGTCGCAGCGCCTGGTTCCCACTATTGCGCTTATCATGCTGCTGGGGCTGGCCTTTCTCTTTTCGCATCACATCAAAGCCATCATCATTGCCACCGTTATGAGTACCGTCATCGGAACGGTGTTGAGCCTGTATTATCTCTTTCGCCTGGTTTCACGGCTGGGGAAGCAGAAATCCAAAACCTACGAGGTGCGTGAATGGCTTGGCTTTGCCACGCCCAATTTTCTCACTACCATCACCGATACAGTGATGGAATCGACGGATACCCTGTTATTAGCGTTTTTTGCTATCTCCAGCGTCGGCCTCGGTCAATACGCCGCCGCCATTAAGTACAGCAATTTCATTGCGCTGCCCCTGGTCTCGCTCAATACCATGTTCGCGCCCACCATTGCGGAACTGCACAGTCAGGGCGAGTTCAAAAAACTTGAGGCGATGTTCAAAGTCGTGACCCGCTGGACTGTGATTCTTAGCTTACCCATTTTTGGCGTCTGTACCATCTTCGCGGCTCCTTTGCTAGCCGTTTCGGGTGCTGGCTTCGTGGCGGCCTGGCCTTTGCTAATCGCTTTCTCGGTTGGTGGTCTCATTAACGCCGGGACTGGCTGCGTTGGATACATGCTCTTGATGACCGGACACCAGAAGCTTTCTTTTATTAATTCAGTAGCTGGTATCATCGTCAATGTCGTGCTGGGCGTCATCCTGACGCCGCGTTATGGCGCGATGGGAACAGCTATTAGCACCGGACTTGCTGTCGTGGCAATGAACCTGACGAGGCTGATACAGGTGCGCCTCATACTCAAGATTCAGCCCTATAACTGGAATATGTTGAAACCCCTGGCTGCCGGATTGATCGCGGCCCTTATTTCGGGCGTATGCCTGTATCCCTTGATTCACCTGCATATACCCTTGTTTTTGTGCCTGGGACTGGTACCGGTTTTTCTAGCGATATATATCGCGATAGTTGCGCTTTTCCGGCTCGGTCCCGAAGATCAGGTTGTGGTTGATAGGCTGCGCAAAAAGTTATTGCGCCGCAAGAAAAAATAAACAAAGAGGAATAGTATGCGTACAGTTATTTTTGGTGTTGACGGCTTAACATACCGTATATTGCATCCTATGATTGAGCGGGGTGAACTTCCCAATTTCAAGAAGGTCAGCGAACAGGGCTGCGAGGCTATACTCGAATCAAAATATCCGCCGCTCACGCCGCCCGCCTGGATTTCGCTTTCAACGGGCCTCAAACCTGCCGGTCACGGCGTCTACGATTTCTGGTCCTACGAAGAACAGCATCAACGCGGCGTGGCGCGTAAATCGCATGTGCAGACGCATCGCAAGGGCGGCAAGGCTATCTGGAACATCCTCAGCGAATACGGCAAGCAGGTCATTGTCATCAACATACCATCCACCTACCCACCTGAACCGGTCAATGGCGTGATGGTGAGCGGCTATATGACCCCCAGCGTCAACGTCGATTTTACCTATCCGGCAGCGTTCAAAGAGGAAATGGCCCAGGTTGTGCCAGATTACGAAATTGACCTGGATACCTACACCTACGAACGCATGAAGGTGAGCGGCAAGGTCGGTCCGCTGGTTGATGCCACCCTGCGCATGACCGAGAAGCGCATCAAGCTCTTGATGCATCTATTAAAGGAACGCGCGTGGGATTTCTGCTATATCGCCTTCATCGGCTCAGATCGTTTGCAGCATCCTATCTGGGAAGAGATCATCGCCAATGACCCGCAGGCCACGGAATATTATCGCCTGTTAGATAAGGCGCTGGGTGACGTGCTGGCTCAGCTCGCGCCAGAAGATGCGCTCTTTATCGTTTCAGATCACGGCTTCCAGGGACATAGCACCTACTTTGACATCAACGAATACCTGTATAGCAAGGGGCTGTTGGTGATGGGGCCTGGTTTTGAAGCGCAGCGCAACAAGGCCAGCCGCGCCAATAAATTGAGGCAATTTGTATCGCGGGTGGGCCTGCGTTCGGTAGCCAGGAAGATCAAACGCTCGCTCAAAACGGCGAATTTGTGGGCGCAACCGCCCTCCGACGAGGGGCTGGATCGCCCTGTGCTTGACGACGTGGATTGGGAGCGCACGCTGGCCTACGTCCCCTCTTTTTCGGGCTTCCAGGGTGGCTATGCAGACATCTTTCTTTCGCCTGATATGAGCGAAGAGCGCAAGGCCGAGTTGATCGCTGATCTAAAAAAACAGGTACACCCCAAAACAGGCAAGCCTTTCATCGAAGCCATTTATACGACCGAGGTGTTCGGCGATGGAGCGTATGCGCCCACCGAGCCGCACTTGCTGCTCCTGCCCACCGATGGCGTGACATTCCGCGTCTCGCTTGGCAACGAGCGCCTGTGGGATGATCTTGGTAAGGCTTTCGGCTCGCATCAAAAAGACGGTGTGCTGTATGCCTACGGCGGTGGCCTCAAAAAAGGCTTTAAAGCCCCCAACGCGCAAATTTATGATCTTGTACCGACCGTGCTGCGCGGTATGGGACTTCCGCTTCCCCATGAATTTGATGGCCGCATAGTGGAAGAATTGTTTGAAGAGAGCAAAAGCGCCGAACCAGCACCAGAAACCGCCGCTGCTGGCACAGAAAGCGGCCTGGCGCGCCGCAAACTAAAAAAGCTGCTCGAGGCCTAGCGCTCTGTCAAGCTTTGTGCGAGGGGGTGGGGCCATCCCGACATGTAGGGACGCCCCTTGTGGGCGTCCGGCTTGTGGGTGTCCGGCCCGCCTATCACATGCCGATTGACAAACTATTAGACTGGCATTCACGGAGAAAGAGGATACATATGCGTTCCGTTATTTTTGGCGTTGATGGCCTGACCTTTCGTATCTTACATCCACTGATTGAACGTGGCGACCTGCCGAACTTCCAGCGACTGAGCCAGCAAGGGTGCGAGGCTGTGCTGGAATCAAAATACCCGCCGGTAACGCCTGCCGCGTGGACTTCCCTGTCAACCGGCCTGAAACCGGCGAAGCATGGCGTCTATGATTTCTGGGAATATGCGGAACAGCAGGAGCGTGGCGCGGCGCGCAAAACCAGCGTACAGACGCACCGCAAGGGCGGCAAAGCTATCTGGAATATCTTGAGCGAGTATGGCAAGCAAGTGCTGGTCATCAATGTGCCGGTAACGTATCCGCCCGAAACCGTCAACGGTATTATGGTAAGCGGGTATATGACTCCCAGCACTGATGTCGATTTCACCTATCCTGCTACATTCAAGGAAGAGCTTTTTCGCGCCGTACCCGAATACGAGATAGATGTTGACCTGCGCGGCATTTTCCGGGGCCAGGTAGACGAGGGCAAAGTGCGCCTGGTCGATGCTGTCTTACGTATGACTGAGCGCCGCATCGATCTGATGATGCATCTTCTGAAAGAGAAGCCCTGGGATTTTTGTTACGTGGCTTTTGTGGGGGCCGATCGCCTGCAACATAGCCTGTGGGAAGAAATTAGCTCGCTCGATAAACGCGCTACGGAGTACTATCGCCTGCTCGATCATGCGCTTGGCCTGATCCTCGACCAGCTTGGCCCCGATGATACGCTGTTTATTATCTCCGATCATGGTTTTCAAGGCGCGTCTACCCTGTTTGACATCAATGAATTCCTGCTGAGTAAAGGGCTACTGCAATTAAGTTCAAGCGAGCGGCGCGACAAGGCGGCTCGTACAGCTAATCTCAAACATACTATGCAACAATTGGGGTTGCTCTCGCTGGCACGTAAAGCGAAGCGCCGTTTGCAGTCTTCGAGCGTTGCGCTGGGCAGGGTGAAGAAATATAGCGGCGATATTTATCATCCGCTGCTGACCGAGATCAACTGGGAGGACACGCGCGCCTATGTGCCGTCCATGTCGGGCTTCCTGGGCGGCTACGCGGATATCTTCCTCGATGACAGGTTGGAAGACGAAGCGCTGGCCCGCCTGCGCGATGAACTGCATCGCCAGGTCAACCCGCAAAATGGTAAGCCGCTCATCGATGCCATCTATAGCACCGAAGTTTTTGGCAGCGGTCCCTACGCGCCGCCTGAGCAGCATCTGCTGCTGCTTCCTACCGACGGCATTACCTTCCAGATGAAGCTGGGCAACACGCGCTTCTGGAGCGAAATGAGCGAGATGCGCGGGACGCACCAGAAAGATGGCGTTCTCTATGCTTATGGTGGCGGCATCAAAAAGGGTTACAAGGCTCCGAATGCCGAAGTCTTCGACCTGGTGCCGACCGTCCTGCGCAGTATGGGTCTGCCCTTGCCCGGTGAGTTCGATGGCCGCGTCTTGCACGAGCTTCTCGAAGAGCAGCCGTCGTCTGAGCAAAAGCTGGTAGCCGCGAGCAGTGGCGCAGAGGGCAGCCAGACGCGACGCAAACTCAAAAAGTTGTTGGATGAGGCATAGAGCGACAGGGATGAAAGAACGGGGAGGAATGTTACCATGCAAATAACGAATCTTGATGCCATTAAACCAGAACACCGGCATATTTTCGTCTCGCCACATTTTGATGACGTGGCCTATTCCTGTGGCGGCGCGCTGGGGACGCTTGCCAGCCAGGGCCAGCGCCCGCTTGTCATGACGGTCTTTGCCGGTTTACCATCTTTCACACTCAACCCTTTGACGTTCGTCTCAAAAGAGGGCCGCCCGCTCGCGTTCAGAGTACACCGGGGCATGGGTTTTGGGCTGGCTATGAGCCTCAACCCGGCAAAGATTGTAGCGTTGCGCCGCCAGGAAGACGCCAGAGCCTTTGATTACCTGCAAGCCGATTATCTCTGGCTGGATCATCTCGATAGCATTTATCGCGGCCATGCGCGGCGTTATGCTCGCATCCATCAGTTGCTCGGCGGCGAAGTCCATCCCGACGACAAAGTGATCAGCGAGCAACTATCGCAATCCCTGCTGAGTGTTCATGAACGCCTGCCAGGAAACACCTGGTATTTCCCGCTTGGCATTGGTAGACACGTCGATCACCAACTGGTCTCCGCCGCCTCGAAAGGCTTGATCGAGCATGGCGCAAGCGTCCAATTCTACGAAGACTTCCCCTATGTGACGCGCGAGGGAGCCTTGCTTGAACGCCTGCGCGAATTAGGCCGCGAATTTTTGCCAGAGCAGATTCAGATTAAAGAAGCTCTTGACCAGCGCATCGCGGCTGCCGCGCTGTACGCTTCACAGATCAAAATGAGCTTTGGCGATCGCGAGGCCCTGGGCAAAGCCATCCAGAACTATGCCTGTAGCGTGCTTCCCGCCCAGGCAACCCCGCTTGAACAATACTGGCTCCCATCCTCCTGACGTGACGCGAAGCCCAGGTCTATACTCCGCTTATCCGTAGGGGCGGGGGCCTTTAGGGCCGCCCGCGTACCTGTTCATCTTGTGCGGTGGCAGAGAACTTACCCCCATGAGCGGGCGGCCCTAAAGGCCCCCACCCCTATCATCATCCACCCCCGCCCCTACGGGAACTTGAAGAGCTTTTCTTAACTTGCCCCTACGCCTATTCAGAGAAACCAACTATTCCATCTGTCCTCAAAACGAGATGGCTACCGTCCCATAGGCCGGGACGGTAATGCTCGCGCCCACCCCGTCATTTTCCTGAAAGAGCTGGATCGGCTGCGAAGCAATATGGAGATTGTCCTTGTTTAGCGAGAACAGTTTGCCGGTCATGGTGGTTTCTCCGGGATTGGTTGCCAGCACGTTGAGATTCGTAAACGCCTGTCCGGTAGTGTTGACGATCAAAATGCTGTCGTGGTTCTGTGTATAGAACCCGGCCACGTATACCCCGCTTTTGTCGGAAAAAACGGAGCTTGCTACATAGCCGTTATTGGTAATATTCAGGTAATCCGCGCCTCCGATCAGCTTATAAGCGTAATACTGTGGGTAAGCCTGTGCATCCGGGCCGGGCGAACAATCAAGATTGGCGTTAATCTGGCCGAACATGCAAAAGTGTCCAGGAGGCGCGCTCCAGGTGAAGTACACCGTGCCTGCCGGAATCGATGTCGCCAATCCCTTGTTTGAGACGTGCGTTGTGACGGTGTTCAAAAGATCTGTAATGAAAAGCGAGTTCCAGACTGGCGCATAGCTGGGATCGTTCCTGCACACATTTGGCACGCAGGAATTGCCGTTATACTCATCAATATAAATTGGCGTTGACTGGGCATTGGGCTGGTGTCCGGCATGTACTATAGAGGCGACCAGTTGATATTCGCCGATATACCCTACTTTGGGGTCCTGCGTTTTGGCGATGAGCTGAGTCCAGCTTTTCGCGTCTGTATATTCATGGTAGCTGATAAAGTCCACGTATGGCGCGGTGGTTGGATCATCGACCAGTGATGGAATCCACAGAGAAGCCCGCGCGCTAATGAACGCGAGCGCCGGACCGCCGACTTTGATCTGCATACCATCCTGCTGCGCCTGCTGCTTCATCATGGGAGCGGCAGCCGCGTAGAGTGCTTTATATTCGGCGAGTCGCTCGTGGTTCGCGTTCGGGTCGCCATCTTGCTTGCACCAGTAAGCAGTGCCATCCGGCTCATTCCATAATTCGTATAACGGGTGTAAATTGGGGAAATTTTTATCGATGTGCGCAACCACCTGCGCGGCCAATTGCCCCCATTTCTGATCCCCAATATCCTGCCTATTCTCAATAAATGTCGGTTTAACGTGAGCCGGGTCCGTCTTCGCGGCATTGGTGAGACAATAATTTGGCAAAGGTGGATTCTGATTCTGCGGCTGTAGCCAGGTAGGAGAGTAGTTCACAATCAGGATAGGCTGGAGATTATTCTGCTGAATAACGGAAAGAATGCTATCAACCTTGCCCCATTGTTGCAGCGCCGGATTAGTCGCGCTGACCTCAGTGGGAAAAATGGTCGGCACGAAATCGCCAAAACGTGTCAGCTTCAGGTTCGCCTGCGGCAAATACGGCGCGGCGGCGTTGATTACGTTGCTGATACCCAGACCACCGATCCCCATGAACGTTGTAGGAATCGGATAAGCGTGGTTTTGCCTCCCGCCAAAATCCACCTTGACATCTCCCGGTCCATTCGGTTGTGTAACGACCGTTCCAGGGCCAGGAGTTGCAGTCCCTCCACCACCAAATATCCCGCCTGGATTGGATGGCGTGATATGCAAGACCGCGATCAGAATGGAGGCGATGAACAGCACAAGCACCAGAACGCTGATAATCTTCGCTGGCCTCGATCGGCGATACCTCTGCCAGAGTGTATGGCGCGGCGGCAGCGGCGGTTGTGGCGGCTGCTGGTACTGGAATTGCGCCTGTTGCTGATTCCATTGCGGTTGATCGAATGGTTGTTGCGGAGGCATCGAATTCCATTGTGGTTGATTGGATGGTTGCTGATTCCAGTTTGTCTGACCGGGCGGTATACCTGGCTGACCCCAGGGCGTTGTATTATCGCCCTGAGTCGGCTGCTGATGCCAGGGCTGCCCCTGGTTGGGTTGTTGGCCCCCCTGCGGTGGTTCATAAGGTGGCTGTTGGCTCACTCTGCGCCTCTCTCTCCTGTATGGTGTGTAATGTATCTGCAAATTAAGACGAAACAAAGCCAGCATATAACACATGGCCCTACAATTAAGTACCATTCATATCTAGCATATAACACATGGCCTACAATTAGTTACTATTCATATCTTGATATGTTATAATAACCCCATCGGTAGATTTCATCTTTTCTCAAGCTTTCGATGAAGCGTATACTACCGCATTTTACGGGGGAAGGATTAAAGTCGAATGAAGTGGTTAAAACCATCGAGACAATTTTTGTGCGTTATGCTCGTAGCTCTGTTGCTTACCACTCTAGCGATTGAAACTACAACCGCTACGAAGGCAGCAACGCCCATTTCTATTTCCACGCCTTATATGACCATTACGGTCAACGTTCGTGGTAGCTATACCATCGTTTCACAGTCGCCGTCCTGGTCGTTTGCTGGGAATGTTGGAAAACCTTTAACGAATGTCGTGGTAAATACGGGCAGCGATAATCACGGCAGCTATCAGGAGATCGATTTTTCGTATGTCGATAAGAATAGCGCGAACAGGGGCGGCGGTTTGCGCGCCTACAATTCCAATCCGGCTGTACTGTTTACTGATAGCTATATCTCGTCCACGTCTAATACGCTGCCGTTTCCGCGCCTATCTATACCTGCTGGCCTCTTCCGCATGAGTTACCAGTTTGCCTTTGCCGCGCATTCATTTACTCAATCTCAACCAGACAGCCCGTTGCTCTATTTTGATGGGCAGGCTCATGGCTTCGTCCTATCCGCCGCCTCTCACTTCATGATAGCTAATACGGTACCCAGGGGTAGTGTAATTACAAGCGGGATCAACCCATCGATACTTACTCTTCCAGCAGGTTTTGCGCAACAGACTTTATTAGTAGTTGGCACAGGGATCAACAATGTTATGCAGAGTTGGGGACATACAATGACCGATCTGCAAGGCAAAACACGCCCCGCTAATGATGATGGCGTCACTTTGAACACGTTGGGTTATTGGACCGATCATGGGGCCACTTACTATTACAACTTCGATCCAACTTTGGGCTATGCTGGGACGCTGCAAGGAGTCTATAATTCATTCAAGCAGGCTGGTATTCCGCTTGGGTATATGCAACTTGACGACTGGTGGTACCCCAAAGGTCCGAACCACATCTGGTCGGCGAGAAAGAACGGCATCTATACCTATAATGCTGACCCGACTCTTTTTCCCAACGGTTTACTGGCATTTCAGCAGCAACTGGGCATTCCCCTGCTGACCCATGCCAAGTATGTTGACGCGAGCAGCCCTTATCATACGCAGTATTCCATGTCGAATAATGTCGTGACCGATCCAAACTACTGGAATATGGTGGCGAATTACCTGCAAAATAACGGGGTAGCGACATATGAGCAGGATTGGCTGAGCAACCAGGCCCTGCCCGCCATGAATTTGACGGACCCGGACGCTTTCATGAATAATATGGCGAGCGCCATGTCGGCTGCTGGTTTGACTATGCAGTATTCAATGCCGATGCCGCGTCACTTTTTGCAAAGCAGCATGTACAACAACCTCACTTCCATTCGTGTAAGTGGCGATCGTTTCAGCAATGCGCGTTGGGATAGTTTCCTCTATGCCTCGGAACTGGCCTCGGCACTGGGCGTCTGGCCGTGGAGCGACGTATTTATGAGCGGCGAAACCGATAACCTGCTGCTTTCGACATTGTCGGCAGGCGTAGTCGGCGTGGGAGATGCTATCGGAGCGGAGAGCGCCACCAACCTCTTCCAAACCATTCGCGCTGATGGCGTCATTGTCAAACCGGATGCGCCAATTGTGCCTGTGGATTCCTTATATATCTCGGATGCGCAATCGCTCAACCAGCCCATGGTAGCGAGTACCTATAGCGATTTTGGCGGAGGAATGCGTGCCTTATACGTATTCGCCTATGCCCGTGGGGCGAATACCCCGGCCTCCGCCAGTTTTACCCCCGCTTCTCTAGGTTTACCCGGCAGTGTCTACGTGTACAATTACTTTACCGGTACTGGAACGGTAGTTCCGGCAGGAGGCACGTTCACGGATAGCGTGAGTAGCGGATCGTACTATATCGTCACGCCAATTGGCGCTTCTGGTATTGCCTTTTTAGGAGATGCAGGCAAGTTTGTATCGTTGGGGAAAAAACGCATTACCACGCTCACCGATACAGGAAGTGTGCAGGCAACCATTACCTTTGCCGCCGGTGAGACCTCTTTAACAATGTACGGATACGCTCCTACGCAGCCAAACGTGACCGCGAGCGATGGTGCCACCGGCCCCGTTACTTATAACAGCGTCACCGGCCTCTTCAGCTATCCAGTGACGCCCGGCGGCGATAATGCAGCAACCGTAAGCATGTCGCTGACGTGACATGCTTCGGTTATCTAATGAAATTTCTGCCCAAAATCGGCCTGTCATCCTGAGCGCAGCGAAGGATCTGCGCGATGGACTCTGATG
>JBOGTO010000570.1:0-3538 GCA_050695155.1 Ktedonobacteraceae bacterium | reverse complement strand
TATGGTACCATGCAGGGCTACTGGGCCTTTTATATACGCAACGCCACGCCGGAACGCGCAGAGGCGATGGAAATGATATAAAGAAAAAAATCAGGGCGACCATAAAAATCACCCTGATTTTTTCTTGTTTATCGGATAAGCGGGTTAGATACGCGCAATCCTGTTCGAGGTCTTGCCCATATTGCCGGGGATGTCTTTATCCAGGCCGATGTGGTTAATGACAACGCGCGCGCCCGGTATGGCGGTGATCTGACGTTCGAGCGCATATTTCATCTCTGGCGTGGGGACTTCACCATACAGGCTCACGATATAGTTTTCAACCAGCACCGAGATGTCCTTCGCCCCTTCGAGTTTACCAGAGGCTTTCATGCCATCGACGACGCGATTGACTGCATTGAGCAGTTCATCCTCGGCAACCAGGAAGTTCATCACATCGATCACGCCAGGCATCTTGCGCAGCGTGGTTTCGACTTCATCTTTCTGGGCTTCCAGTTCGACTTTGCCGTAGAGTGAGAGGACAACGCCTTCGCGCTCCACAAATACCTTGACGGGATGCGCGCTCCAGGCCGTGCTGCTAATGGTGACGGTCTGCTCAAGCACGTCTTCGGCTTCACGCAGGGCAACCTGGCCCAGCACGGTCGGCTTACCCGTCATGGCAGCTTCAGCATAGGACATGGCATATTCGCCCGGTTTGGGTGGCGCTTCTTTAGGCGCGTTCGGGTTTTCGAGCACCCAGCCCATCATGGTAATCAACAAAAGAGGGAAACCGATAATGAGCAACGCAATCGTCGCATGGCTGATTAGCACACCGACCATAATTATGAGAATCGCTACACCTACCAGCAGAGGCCAATAACTGGGATTGGGCATGTGAATGTGAGCCTCACCCTGCTCGCGCGCTTCTTCCTGATCGCTATCAGCGGATTCCACCAGTTCGAGTTCTTCGCCGCTTAGACCTGTACTTTGAAGAGGAGTATTCATGAGTTCTCGCTTTCATTCGAGAATGACGTACAACCTGTCAGGGCAATGATGACACCATTTCCCTGTTATTAGCATAGCAGGAATGCGCGTTTCTTGCAAGTCCTGGCTCGCATGAAACCAGGCAGGGCGATGGAAAAGTTGCACCCATAGGCGTCAAGCTAAGAAACAAACAGGCAGATTCCGTAGGGGCGGGGGTGGCGTGGATGCGGGGAGGGGACGCTTGCGTCGCCCGCTCATGGAATCTGAGAAGTCCTGAATCTGGCAATCAGCCATATCTACATGCTATACTGCCTATTAACCCGATTGAGCATATATTTGTATGGAGATAGAACCATGACCACAAGCGAACGCACTCCACGAGATACCCCCGGCGGCAAAACCACGCAGGAGAAGCTGGAAGAGTTGCACCAATTGAAAGAGGCCGCGATGCTTGGCGGGGGCGTCAAGCGTATCGAGGCGCAGCATAAAAAAGGCAAATTGACGGCGCGCGAACGCATCGATCTGTTATTAGACCCTGGCACCTTCAACGAGTTGGACATGTTTGTGACGCACCGCTCAAAAGATTTTGGCCTGGATGAGCAGATCATTCCAGGTGACGGCGTTGTTACCGGTTATGGTCAGATCGATGGCAGGCTGGTATACGTCTTCTCGCAGGACTTCACCGTCTTTGGTGGCTCGCTCTCCGAGGCGCATTCTGAAAAAATCTGTAAGATCATGGACCATGCTATGAAGAATGGCGCGCCCGTGATCGGCCTGAACGATTCTGGCGGGGCGCGTATTCAAGAGGGCGTGGTGAGCCTGGGCGCGTATGCCGATATTTTCCTGCGCAACACGCTGGCGTCGGGCGTGGTGCCGCAGATTTCCGCCATTATGGGACCATGCGCCGGCGGCGCGGTATACTCGCCCGCCATCACCGATTTTATTTTTATGGTCGAGCAGACCAGCTACATGTTTGTCACCGGGCCAAACGTGCTCAAAACCGTGACGCACGAGGATGTCACCTTTGAAGAACTGGGCGGCGCGATGGTTCACAACAGCAAAAGCGGCGTGGCGCACTTCTCCTGTCCCGGCGAACCCGATTGCATCCGCATGATTCGCCAGTTGATGAGCTACATCCCATCTAACAACCTGGAAGACGCGCCGCGCGTCACCCCCAAAGACTCGCCAACACGCGCGGAAGAGGCTCTGAACAGCATCGTTCCCGACAACCCCAATAAACCCTATGACATTAAAGCGGTCATCAAATATATCGTAGATGACGCTGAGTTCTTTGAGGTGCAAGAATTTTTCGCCGCTAATATCGTGATTGGTTTCGCGCGTCTGAATGGCCGTTCGGTCGGTATCGTAGCACAGCAGCCGGGCGCGCTGGCGGGCGTGCTGGACATCAACTCATCCGACAAGGCCGCGCGTTTCGTGCGCTTCTGCGACTGTTTCAACATCCCCATCATCACCTTTGTAGACGTACCGGGCTTCCTGCCGGGACTGGGCCAGGAACACAACGGCATCATCCGGCACGGCGCGAAGCTGCTCTTTGCCTATTGCGAAGCGACGGTACCGAAGATCACCGTGATTACACGCAAAGCCTACGGCGGGGCCTACGACGTAATGAACAGCAAACATGTGCGCGGCGACCTCAATTACGCCTGGCCCAGCGCCGAAATCGCCGTCATGGGCGCGGAAGGCGCGGTCAACATCCTCTTCAAAGGCGAGATCGAGAAAGCGGCTGACCCGGAGCAGCGCCGCAAAGAACTGATCGTCGAATACACCGAGAAATTCGCCAACCCCTACATCGCCGCCGCACGCGGCTACGTTGACGAAATCATCGAGCCGCGCCTCACCCGCACAAAACTGATTACCGGATTGGAGATGCTAAAGAATAAACGCGACACGAACCCGCCTAAGAAACATGGGAACTTACCACTATAGCGGGACGCAGTAGTGTATAATTGTAAATATTAGATATCCAACCCGACAAAGTTATCGGCTCTCTTGTCTAATATGAGATAGAGAAGAGAATCAGAAAACAAGTGGGTGGAAAGAGGACATTGTGCCGACAGTTTTAAGAGTCGGGGGTTATCGATTTTTCTTCTATAGTAACGAGGGAAGTGAACCTCCCCATATTCATGTACAAAAAGCGGAGAAGTATGCAAAATTCTGGCTTCAGCCTATTCAAATAGCCGATTCTACAGGCTATACAAGTAAAGAGCTACGCCAGATACAGGAAATCGTTCAGGAGCATATGAGATTCATTCTGGAGGCATGGTATGAGCATTTTACACAATAGAACAGCATCAGCAACGGGCGTTTACTTTGATGACAAATACATACACGTCCGCCTTTCTGATGGACGCGAGATCAGCGCGCCTCTTGAATGGTTCCCACGACTTCATCATGCTACAAACGAACAACGGCAACAATGGGAACTCATTGGACACGGCGTTGGCATTCACTGGGAAGATATAGATGAAGACATTTCCGTTGCAGGACTTCTTGGACTCCCACATGATTAAGCTGGGAGCAAGCCTAAGAAACAACACGCGCATATCCGGCGTTGCCG
>JBOGTO010000569.1:0-6327 GCA_050695155.1 Ktedonobacteraceae bacterium | reverse complement strand
CCTCTACTATGACGCCAAGGGTTAGGCAACCCGTTCATAGTAGAGGCGACCCTTGCGGTCGCCTTGCCTCTTTCACACGGACTTCGCGGTCGCCATGTCCCCTCTGGCTGACTCGACTTTTACATTACCCCATCTGGTTTTTCGGGGGCTTTGACCTCGGACTTAAAGCCTGTTCGCACATGGCTATCATCGCAAAATGGTTTGGTGCGCGATTGCCCGCAGCGGCACAGTGTGATTTCGTCGTCCATGACCTCAAAAGAGTTGCCGTCGCTATCTAGCAAAATCAGCCCTTTCGCATTCTGGATGTAGTATGGGCCGTCTTTCTCGGCCATAATGGTTGGTTTGGTTTCGTCTGCCATATATCAAATACTCCTTTGCATAATTTCAGCGTAACATGGAGACAACCAGCTTGTGTGGTTGCCTCCATTGCTGTGCTAAAGTATAGCACAAAGCCGCACTGCAAGAAGATCATTAGCAGGAATATGTAATTGCGGCACTATGTTTCCGCCAGGCGGATACTTGACAATCCTTCTATATTCAAGTATTCTATTGAATAGTTGTATAAACCGATCTGGTTAAGCAGAAAACCAGTACGTTCGTTTTCAGACGATTGTATCGAGAACCTTATGGTGTGATATATGGATAAGCAAGAAAAGCGGATATTTAAAGATGCATTGTATGAACAGTTTGCCCGCATCGGGAAAGCGCTATCGAACGGTCACCGCCTCGAACTCCTCGAAGTGCTGGCCCAGGGCGAACACAGTGTAGAGACGCTGGCGCAAGAAACGGGCATGTCGATCGCTAATGCCTCGCAGCACCTGCAGGTGTTGCGCTCCGCCCGACTGGTCGAGGTGCGCCGCGAGGGCATCTACCAATACTACCGCCTCGCGGATGAGCCGGTATTTGCTTTGTGGCAAGCCATACGGCGCGTGGGAGAGAGCCGCATGGCCGAGATTGATCGCATTGTGCAGACCTATCTGCATGATCGGTCTCTCTTGCAACCAATTAGCGCGACAGAATTGATCCAGCGCCTGATCGAGGGCAATATCCTGCTCCTCGATGTGCGTCCCGTCGAGGAATATGCAGCAGGACATCTGCCCAACGCGCTTTCCATTCCCATAGCCGAGCTACAGGCCCGTCTTGTTGAACTCCCTCGAGAGAGGGAGATAGTAGCCTATTGTCGCGGCCCTTATTGCGTATTCGCGGACGAGGCCGTCTCGCTCCTGCGCGCTCATGGCTACCAGGCGTACCGGCTCGAACAAGGGCTGCCAGACTGGCGCGCTCTGGGGCTGCCAGTCGTGAGAGAAAAAGGGGCATAGACATGACAACAATTGACGTTGATACCTTGAGAATCTGGCTACAAGAGGGAAAACCAGTCACCGTGCTGGATGTCCGTCCTACGAGTGAACGCGCGGAATGGGCTATTCCCGAAAGCATCCACATCGATGCGTATGACGCGCTGAGAGCGCGCGACCCCCATGCACTCGCCCACCTTACACTGCCAGAAAACATCCCTGTCGTCACCGTGTGCGCAGCCGGCAAAACCAGCCTGATTGCAGCAGAGCTACTCCAGGCGCAGGGTATGCAGGTGTTCTCCCTTGCTGGTGGCATGAAGGCGTGGAGCCTGGCCTGGAATGTGGCCGAAGTGCCTGTAGCCGATAACACCATGCGCGTCTTTCAGGTGCGGCGCACTGGAAAAGGGTGCCTCTCGTACCTGATTGGCGCAGAAGATGAAGCTTTCGTGATTGATGCATCGCTCGACCCACAGGTGTATCTCGACCTGGCATCACAGCACGGTTGGCAGATAACGAGCGTCTTTGACACACATATTCACGCCGACCATCTCTCGCGTTCACTCCATCTTGCCAGAAAGAGCGGCGCGATGCTCTTTCTGCCCGATCAAGGGCGCGTCTCCTTCCCCTTTACCGCGATGCGCGATGGCGACACGCTTGCGACGCCCACCATGAGGCTTTCAGCCCTCTCTACTCCGGGTCACACGCTGGAAAGCGCTTGCTACCTGCTCAACAATCGCTTCTTATTCACAGGAGACACCCTTTTCCCAGGAAGCATTGGACGACCGGACCTGGAAGCGGATGAACAGGAGGTACAGACACGCGCCTCCGCGCTCTACCACAGTCTGCACAAGTTGCTCTCGCTGCCCCCGGACACGCTCGTTCTGCCGGGGCATACCAGCGCCCCTGTGCCATTTGATGGCATCCCTATTGCTGCAACCCTTGCTGAGATCGACGAACGGGTCGAGATTCTCCACGCATCGAGAGAAGCATTTCTGCAACAAATCATGGCGCGTATTCCCGCGACGCCGCCCAATTATCACCAGATTGTCAAACTCAATGAGATGGGTCTGCTGCCTGAAAGCGACGTGACCGATCTCGAAGCAGGAGCAAACCGCTGTGCCATCGCCTGACATGAAGACGCCTCCCCCACAAAGGCAAGGGACACAAGCTAGCATACAACTTGGCCTGCGCGCCAACTGGCAACAGTTCTCATTGCTGGTACTCATCAATGCTTTTGTTGGCGGTATGGTGGGACTTGAGCGCAGCGTCGTCCCGCTACTTGGTCAACGAGTGTTCGGCCTGGCATCGACAACGGCGGTGCTTTCCTTTATTGTGAGCTTCGGGATTGTCAAAGCGCTGGCAAATCTCTTCGCGGGCAGACTGAGTGATCGCATCGGACGCAAGGGCGTACTGGTAGCAGGCTGGTTGGTTGGGCTGCCAGTGCCTTTTCTGATCATCTTTGCTCCAACCTGGGGATGGATTGTGTTTGCCAATATCTTCCTCGGCATCAATCAGGGTCTGTGCTGGTCTACCACCGTCATCATGAAGATCGACCTGGTGGGACCGGCCAGGCGTGGGCTGGCGATGGGCATCAATGAAGCGTCAGGGTATATTGCAGTTTCTCTCGCGGCCATCGCTGCTGGCTATCTTGCCGCGACGTATGCGCTGCGACCTCAACCGTTTCTGCCGGGCGTGGTGTTTGCGCTGGCAGGTCTGCTCTTGTCGCTCTTGTTCGTGCGCGAGTCGCGCGGTTATGCGCGTCACGAGGCCGCATTGCTCACCTCTCCTCTTGAACAGATGCCGGCAGCAACGCCGCAGACCCCGCCAGCAGATCAGCAGGCGACTCCTTCCTTCAAAGCCATCTTCTTGTTCACCTCCTGGAAGAACCGCACGCTCTTTTCGATATGCCAGGCCGGACTGGTCAACAACCTGAACGACGGCTTAGCCTGGGGATTGTTGCCTCTCTTTTTTGCCGCGCATGGCTTGACTCTTGCGCAGATCGGCTTGCTGGCGGGCATCTATCCCGGCGTGTGGGGAGTGACGCAGTTGCTAACAGGCGCGCTCTCCGACCGCATTGGACGCAAGAGCATGATCGCGGGGGGCATGATGCTCCAGGGCGTCGCCATTGGCCTGTTACCATTCACGCGCGGATTCGCATGGTGGGCGGTTGATCTGATCCTGCTTGGCCTCGGAACCGCGCTGGTCTACCCAACACTGCTTGCTGCTATTTCTGATGTTGTTCACCCCGACTGGCGAGCCTCGTCGATAGGCGTCTACCGTCTCTGGCGCGATAGTGGCTACGCCATTGGAGCGCTACTGGCCGGGGTTCTGGCTGACCTGTTCGGGGTCTCGTGGTCCATTGGTGTCATTGGTGGAATAACCTTCTGCTCAGGAGTCGTTGTGCAAGGAGTGATGAAAGAAACTTTAGCGCGCCGGAAGACGAGGCCATCGCAGCTAACAGGTAATTCTGTTTAGAAGAAGCCGGTGCGATGTAGTAAAGAATTACACTATTCTGTCGATGCGCATTCGATACTCTGCAAGTTATAGTTGTTGTATGGAAGCCGCTCATCTCCCACATGTAGCTGTTTCAAGGCGCTACCCAATACCAACATCCTGGAGGCGATAACCCCTTATGCACGAGAAGAAAGCAGAGATGGAGGCTGTCTATACACATATGTGGGCCAGCCATGACGATGGCCCTTTCGCGCCGCTCGATGAGAGTCTGCATCCACGCCCACATGCGATGCTCTATGAGATCGCTGACGGGTGTGAAATCGGAGCTTCCTCGCTCGTACTCGACGTTGGAAGTGGGAGAGGCAATCATAGCTGCGCGTTGGCCCGGCGCTTTGGATGCATGGTTGTAGGTCTGGATATTGCCCAGATACATGTCGATCAAGGACAGGCTAGAGCTATTCAAGAAGGGGTCAGTGACCGGGTATCCTTTGTGCAAGGCGACATCGCAGCGCTACCTTTTGAAGATGCAACGTTTGACTTTCTGTGGTCGCGCGATATGCTGATGCATGTCCTTTCTCTTCCACAGGCCCTCGCCGAGTGCGCGCGTGTCCTCAAGCCGACTGGTTCTATGCTGGTGTATACGACCATTGCCACCGACCGCATGGAAACGAAAGAAGCGTCGTGGCTGTACGAGTCACTGGGCCTGGTTCCTCAAAGTATGGACGAAGCTATCATCGAAGCGGCATTTCAGGTGGCGGGCTTTCAGGTGTACTCCAAAGAATACATCGCCAGTGAATTGATGGAATGGGTGGAAGAACACGAGGGGCGCGCCTCCCGCGAGCTGATGCGCCTCTCCCGCATGTTGCGCAAGAAAGAGTACTTCCAGGAGATACTCGGCAGAAAGAGATATGAGGTGGCGCTGGCTAACTACCACTGGGCCATCTATATCCTTCTCGGAAAGCTCTGCCCAACCCTCTTTGTCCTGCGCAAAACAGGCGCGTAGTGTCTGGTACCAGGCTATATCTTCGCCGGGGATGACTCTGGTTGTTGGGAATATTTCCCACTGGTACCATGTTTTCAATAATGGACAGCAATTACTCTCTTATGGTATACTGGCTAGCGACACGATGCGGGCAGGTTTGCTGCGCATGGTCACAGCAACCATAAGAGTCGAGATAAATAGACAGTAGACAGGCGAAAGGGGTCTCATTTCAATGCCAAAAAAGGGTGAACTTTCAAAAACGGCGCGCGCATCGATGGCTAACCGCGAAGAGCTTAACCATCTGACCGATCGCATTTGCGCCAAATGCGGTGAAGCGATCATGCTCAAAGAACTCCAGCCCGTAAAAGTGGTTGGCAAAGGCATGGTTTTCTATCACAAAGGGCATTACAACCTTCAGTAAACCAATTTGAGAGGGCGACCGTAACGGTCGCTCTTTTTTATTGCGAAATTTTTCTCTTGACAACTGGCGGGCAAACTGGCACAATCCCGTACATGGAGATTTCGCTCCAAATCGCGCGTATCACAGGGAGAACATCTATCATGCCGCAGTCCGTCAATCCTCAGCAATCAGAACACATAGCACACGACACTTTATCACCGGAACCAGCCACTTTGCGCGTTGCCTTCCAGGGCGAGCGCGGCGCATTCGGCGACGAGGCGGTCGGTGTCTACTTTGACAAACACTTGCACGGAGGGGAGACGAGAGCGAGGCCGCAGCCTGTGCCATATCGCGCCTTCGCGGACGTGTTCCGCGCCGTTGCTTCCGGCGAGGTAGAATTTGGCCTGGTACCCGTTGAAAACTCACAGGCTGGCAGCATCAACGATGTCTATGATCTACTGCGCCAGCATGATCTTTTTGTAGTGGGCGAAATCGGCCACCCCGTCAACCACTGCCTGCTCTGCCTGCCAGGGCAGCAACTCAGCGACATCAAACGAGTGATCTCTCACCCGCAGGCGCTGGCGCAGAGCGATGTATATCTGCGCGAACTCGGCGTAGAAATCGTTGCCACCTACGATACGGCAGGCAGCGCGAAAATGGTCCGCGAAGAGAACCTGCAAGGCGTGGCGGCGGTCGCCAGCGCCAGCGCGGCGGAACTCTACGAGCTGGAAATCCTGGCGCATGGCATTCAGACCATTAAGGACAACTACACTCGTTTCATCGCCTTGAGCCGCGAACCTGCTCCGCGCACAGACGGCGAAGCGAAAACCATGCTGGTCATGGCAACCGCGCACCAGCCCGGCTCGCTGCACAAATGCCTGGGCGTGCTGGCCGCTCACAATATCAACCTGCTCAAGCTCGAATCGCGCCCCTCGCGCCAGCGTATCTGGGAATACGTCTTCTACCTCGACTTTGAAGGACACCGCGACGACCAACCCGTGCGCACCGCCCTGGCCGATCTCGCCACACATACCATCTTTTGCAAAGTACTGGGATCATTCGCAAAGAATACATAAACACAGGCTGGAATTGCAAAGGGTGTCGCCCTTTGCAATTCCAGCCTGTGTTTATGTATTCTTTGCGAATGATCCCAGTACTTTGCAAAAGATGGTATGTGTGGCGAGATCGGCCAGGGC
>JBOGTO010000568.1:0-4726 GCA_050695155.1 Ktedonobacteraceae bacterium | reverse complement strand
CATCCCTCCGCTATCACGCTTGCGGTCTGGCAGGGATAAGGTATCACGAACTAATCTCGCGCTTAATCGAGCGCGATGATAAAATCGCGCACTTCGTAGCCGGTGGTTAGCTCATTCCAATTGAGTGTAGGGAGTTGCTCGATGCGCAGTGAGTCCAGGGACAGCAGGCGCTGCAAAAAGATGTCGGTCTCCTGAATGGCGAGGTACGCGCCCGGACAGCGGTGGTGTCCATCACCAAAACCCATGAGCATCGAGGGAATGCGGTCTCCGGTAATCACGCGACCGGGACAGAGCGATTGAGGTTGCTCACCAACTACCGATTGATCTTCATTCGCTGCGTAGATGTGGATATTTATCAAATCGCCTTCGGGAATTACCACCTGCCTGCCCTGGCTTTCAAGCTGAATAGCGGCGGTGGCGCGGCGATATAGATTGCCCACCACCGGCTCCAGGCGCAGCGTCTCGTGCAGCATCTCCAACCTTTCCTCTTCAGGAGCGTTCAGGTAATGTTCGCGCAAATCGGCATGTTCCAGGAAATGCCAGGCCGCGACGCTGATAAACTCGCGCGTCGTCACCATCCCCGCCGCCGCGTAAGTGACGCACTCGGTCAGTATCTCGGTATCGTTATAATTTTGCGAGAGCAGGTGCGAGATGACATCTTCCTGAGCCTTGCGCCGCCGCGCCGCAATAGCAGGGCGCACATCCAGCCAGTAGAAGGCCAGCATATGCCGTTGATGAAAAGCCCTGTAGAGATTGGCGAATGGCTTCCATTTCAGCAAAGGCAGCTTGCGCTGAGATGGCGGCTTCTGGTGAAAGAAGGCATCCAGCCGTTTGTCCATGCCAGGGAGACGGCTATTGGTTACTCCCACCACCCGCGCGGCAACCTGTACGGCCAATGTCAGGCTCAACCGACTCAGATTAACGCGCCTCTTACTTTGAAGTTCGCTGACAAGCGCATCAGCCAGCGTTTCCATAAATTGCCGGTAATCTGAACTGACGGTTTTGGGAGTAAAAAAACGCGCCGTTTGCTTGCGCTGTTGCTGGTGCGCCTTGCCCTCCATATAGAGAATGGGCCTGTTCGTCACGCCGGGAATCTTCGCCATTTGCTCCGCATTGAACCCCGCCTGCCGTGTAGCATTGCTACGCAAAATCGTTCTGGCCTCTTCAAAGCCATACACCTGCCAGACTCCCTGAGCATCTTGCTCAAGTGGCGTAGAACCTACCTCTGTGTTACGCGAGGTTTTCTGAGAAGGCAACGAGCTATGATCGATTGGACAGCATACTAAAGCCTCTTCTGGCATCTGTGCTGATTGTGCTTCCTCTGAAATGGACATGGACTGCCTGCTTTCCTGTATTTTATGGTTGTGATATATTGATGTTATTACGATATTTCAAATATCATATGATACATGATAACTCATAATTTTGGGAAAGTCAAGATCAGCTTCCAGTATGAAGGTTGGTATGGTATCCTACATGCAATAAGGTACGAAGCCGCGTCAAGGCACGCATGTACATTGGAGGTGCTAATGGAGGTCCAGGATCGCAGGGTGAAGCGAACGCAACAGCTTTTAGCCAGAGCCTTAATAGCGCTTACACTGGAAAAGGGCTACGAAGCTGTGACGATTCGTGATATTACTGAGCGCGCAGATATTGGCTATGCCACCTTTTTTCGTCACTACCGCGACAAAGATGAATTGTTGAAAGATGTCCTCGATGTGGTGCTGACCGAACTCATCGATCTCCTCGGCCCGGCCATGCCTGCTGCCGAGCCTGCCACCGTCGGGGTCCTACTGTTCCGCTATGTGCAGGAGCAGAGCGAAGTTGTGCGCGTGCTGCTCAGAAGTCATGCCCTGCTCCAGAATATTATTGTGGCAGCCACGCAGAACGTCGTGAATATGCATACCGAGCGGCCCGGCAGTCCTATCCCGCTCGAGATTGCCGCGCATCATATCGTGACCGCGTCTATCTCGCTGATCCAGTGGTGGTTGGACCGCCAGATGCCCTATCCACCCGAACAGATGGGCGTGATCTATCATGAATTAATCATACGCCCAACCAGCGAAATGGCCTTTTCCTCGTAATCACGTTCCCATAGGCTGGCTTTCCGGCGGCTCCATGATGGTTGAAGTCAACTGCTCAATCACCTTAACATCCGATTCGCGTAGTGACACTTCGTTGTTCTCGTGGAGCCATTCCATAACATCAACCAGCAGCGCGGCATCATAACCATTTTGTGTGCGAACGAGTTGAAACTGCACTACTTTCACGACGCGGTAATCCGGATAGCCTGGAACTGCTTTTCCTACGAGTTCATTAGCCCAGGACGCAATTTCAGTCACCGTTTTCGCCTGTTCATAGCCAAGCATACATGTTTCCATCGTTCGCAATGCTTTCTGAATCCTCACCTATAGGAGTGATGGTTTAGCCCGGTTCATATGGTGCGTTGGAACTGGCCGTTCCACTGCCCTGCTGTGACATAGGCGGGTTGCCAGCCGCGTAGGGCTGATTCGGCGCTGGCATCTGGGAACTGGCCGCCGCATTGGCCGGATTTGGCACCGGCATTGGTGCGGCGGGTACCGCGCTTTGCGCTGGTTGAACCTGCTGCTGGATGTACTGGTGGGCAATGGTGGCGAGTTTCTGTGACGCGCTCACTTCCTGTTGCAAGTTTTGCTGGAAAAGTTGCACGCACTCTTGCAGCCCCAGACTGCTAGCCGTATCAATCAGATTGTGATAGGCTGCGATTTCAAGACACTCACTCTGGTAGGCAGCGTGCAGATCGAACAATACGAGAGCCTGTACGGGTGGCTGTTGTTGGAGAAAGGCATCATGGTCTTTCGTGAGACCGGCGACGGTATTGCTCTCCAACGTTGCGGGTTGGCTTCCCATCATCTGAAAACACTGTTCGAGGTTGCGGATGTGCTGCCGTGTCTCCTGTTCATGCGTCAGGAAGGCTTCTCTGGCCGCATTGTCCATAGACTCCTGAGCCAGTATGGGTAACATCTGCGCCAGTTTCTGCTCAACGTCATACATGGCGCGCAGATCATATAAAAACAGATCTCGTGGATTCTGTATTGCCACTATTTCTACTCCTTTCAGACTTGCTTCAAAATTTTTCTGCCGAATCTAGCACGCGCTATCAACAAAAAAAGTTGCACCGCTCACGGTGCAACCCTTTGTCATGTGAGATATTTCACAAGCATGGATAATGAACCTGTTTGACAGACAATAGAGCGGCGTGCTAGACTGCGTACAGAGCTTCTTGTTTAGAACCTACACCACACCATACGAAAAGCGAGAGATGCGATTGGACGGAATCAAGCACTATCTATTAGATATGGATGGCGTCATCCTGCGCGGCGCAACGCTCATCCCTGGCGCGGCAGAATTTATACAACATTTGCGCGACCAGGGCATACCTTTCTTGATCTTCACCAACAACTCTCTTTACACGCCACGCGATTTGCAGATGCGCTTATCGTACATGGGGCTACATGTACCATCTGAGGCAATCTTCACCTCCGCGCTGGCAACCGCGCAGTTCCTGCACTCGCAGCGACCAGCAGGCACTGCCTACGCCATCGGTGAGTCAGGGCTGACAACGGCGCTGCATGATATTGGCTATATCCTGACCGACCAGGAACCGGAGTATGTGGTGCTGGGCGAGACCGTCACGTATAGTTTCGAGCGCATTACACGCGCTATCCGCTTCGTAAACGGCGGCGCGCGTTTCATCGCCACCAATCCCGATGTGAACGGGCCTGGCGAGGGGGGAGTCGTGCCTGGAACGGGTGCTGTCGCCGCTTTAATTAGCGCGGCCACTGGTATCAAACCTTATTACGTGGGCAAGCCCAACCCGCTCATGATGCGCACTGCCCTGCGCACCCTTAATGCCCATTCGGAGGACTCGGTCATGGTTGGCGACCGCATGGATACCGACATCATCGCCGGACTTGAAAGCGGGTTGCGCACCATCCTCGTCCTTACTGGCGTCACCCAACGCGAGCAGGTAGAGCATTTCCCCTATCGCCCCACCTGGATACGTGAATCTATTGCCGATATTGAGGTATAGAGCGAGGATTCTATCTTTCTCAGTGCAGAATCGTCCAGACCGCTTGCGTATGGGACGCGAGTTTCGCGGTATCAACCTCTTCTGTGGTGGGATCAACAAACAGAGGCAACACCACCGAGAAAACGCTGCCTTCGCCCGGAGCGCTTTGCACATCGATGCGTCCAGCGTGTCGCTCTACCAACTTGTGCGCGATATACAATCCCAGCCCTAACCCTTTCCGCGAGCCGGATTGCGCATCTACCTCTGGTACGCGATAATATTGATCAAAAATGTGCTTCAAATCCTCCGCTGGAATACCCACTCCCATATCACGTACTGAGATAATAGCCTCGAAACCTACCTGCTGTAGCGTGACCGTAATCGGGTAATTCCTGGGCGAATACTTATGCGCGTTGGAGAGCAAATTCAGCAGCACCTGACCAATACGGTCTGCATCCACTTCGGCCTCAAGCGGCTCGCCAGGCGCTTCAAAGCGCAGAGCAGGACCGTTTCCCGACGTATACTCGTCGATGATATGGCGGCACAATTCAACCAGGTCGCAACGGCGGCGATGAATGACAAACATGTTCGTTTGCATGAGGGAGGCATCCAGAAGGTCGTTCACCAGGACTTGCAGGCGATTGATGGAACGCTCTATATCTTTCAGTCCCAGGC
>JBOGTO010000567.1:0-5457 GCA_050695155.1 Ktedonobacteraceae bacterium | reverse complement strand
ACCCCCGCCCCTACGGATCATTCCGGCCATTCGTTAACGCGATGCGAGCCAGGATGCCTGGCTCGCATCGCCTCATATAGCCCTTCTTAATCGTAGCGCAGGATGTCGCTCACGCGCACTCGCGCCGCGCTCAGGGCCGGGGCGAAGCTGGCGAGTGTGGCGATGAGCAGGATGAAGGCCAGCATGATTGCCAGTGTGGCGGGCGCGAATGTGAATGGCAGCGGCAACAGCACCGAGCCGATGAAATTCACGAAGGCGTAAGCGGCGGGAATGCCCACAACCAGGGCGGCTATCCATGCCGCTACCGCCAGCGCCATGCCCTCCGTCCAGAAGACTCGCGCCACGCGCCAGCCACTTGCGCCCATCGAGCGCAGGATGCCGATTTCGCGCCGCCGTTCCAGCACCGAGATGGTCAGCGTATTGAAGAGTCCCAGCAAGCCCACCAGCCCGATGATTACGGAGACCGCGTACAATATGGCAGTGACGATCTGGAACTGGCTTTGATTGCGGGCAACGATTTCCTGCTCTGTCTGAATGGCCGGAGTTGCGCCAGAGCGCGTGAGCGTGGCATCAAGCGCATTCGCCATGCGCTCTACCGCCTGTGGCGAAGGGTCCCGCGCCTGGATCATAAAGCCCGACGCCAGGTTGGCAGGCAGCTTCTCGAAGGCGTACAGTTCATCAATGGTGGTGATGCCGGTGCCACCGGCTAGCGTGTTGTTGTGGTCGATCACCTCGCCAATAATCGTCCATGTCGCGCTATCCGTCGCATTAGAGAACGTCAGCTTATCGCCTACTTTCAGATGCTGCTTGGCGGCGGCAGAATCGCTGATGAGCAGTACATTCGACTCATTGCCCCGGAACCATCTTCCGGCGATGAGATGGTAACGATACATGTGTGTATCTATTTCAACGCCTGTAAGATCGATCTGTCCATGCGCTGTTTTGACAAACAGGTCGTCAAAACGCTCAACCCGCGCGACATTGGGTACCGCCATCATTTGCACTCTCACCTGGTCGTATGGCTGCGGATTCGCCGTGACCAGAACATTTTCATGATAGGTATTCGTTAGTTGATTCAAGCCCGCCGTATATGAGTCGCTTGTGGCCGAAACCGACAGGAAGGCGATGCCGGAGATCATCAACGCCAGCAATGTCAGGATGGCGCGCCCGCGTTTGCGGAACATGCTTCTCATACCCAGCCGCGTCGTCTGGGGAAGCCACATCAGACGCTGCCCCAACTTGCGAGATGGCGCGTGTTTCCCGTTGCTCACTCCATAACTGTTCATGGCTTCGCGCACAGTGATCTTCGTTCCCAGCCACAAAGGAAGCATGGCTGCCAGCAAAGGCACACTTACGCCCACTGCGCCGCTTAGCAACAGCGTGCTGAGCGTCACATGGAACGCGCCGAGATCGAGCGTGAAGAGGTTTGCCAGGTATGATAAGAACTCGTATCCGGCAAAGATGCCCAGGCCAATGCCCAGAGCCGTACCGATCAAGCCATAGATGCCTACCGAAAGCAGGTAGCTGCGCATAACTTTCTGGCGCGTCCCGCCAAGCGCCTTCATGGTGCCAATGATCTTGATTTGCTCGGCAATCAGCGTCGTCACCGTATTGATGATGAGGAAGCTGGTCAAGATCAGGGCGATGATGGCAAGTATGCGCGTAATGGCGAAGACCGCGTTGCTGGCCGTCTGCACGATACTGCCCCCCGGCGAGAACGCGCTGAATATGACCACATGATGCGCCCGCAGCACGTTTGCCAGCTCACGCGCCGTTGTATTCACCAGATGAGTATTTTGCAACTGCACGTCGATATGATTGGCGCTGCCGATGCCGGTCATCTGGCTCAGTCCATCCGCGCTCATATAGGCGCTTGCGAATGAGAGAAAGCCCGCGCCAGGCCGACCAAGCGTGCGTACCGTGCCAGCGACGCGCAAGTGTTGCAGTCCGCGCGCCGTTTCAATCGTCACATCGTCCCCGACAGCGAAGTTCTGAAGCTGGCGGTCGCTTGCCTCCATGACGATCTCGCCCGGCCCTGGCAGGCGGCCAGAAGTGAGTTCAAAGGTATTGATCTTCACATTGTGAAGGTCCGCGTAAGCTACGATGTCTATGCTGACTGGCGTCGATGACGTGTGCCAGCGTGTGTTATATTGCGTTTCGAGCTGCACCGTTTTAACATTTGGCACAGCCGCCAACGTCTGAGCGAGCGACGCATCGACCGCCTGCACATTGAACGAAAAATCAGGGGCCGACGAACGGTTCGCGCTGAATGAAATCGACTCACTGAGTGAGCCACTGGTAATGTTGATAGCGGTCAAGCCAAGCACACCGACGGCGATACCCAGCACGACCAGGATGGTGCGCAAACGACGGCGCGTAACGTCAGCGATGGATTTGCGCGTCAACGCGCCTCCCGGCAATGAAAAGCCCATTACAGCACCTCCATCGCTGATTGCGCCGTGATGACAGCATCCGCGCCTGCATGGTTGACGATTTGACCATCCAACAACTCGATACGCGCGCTGGCGAGTGTAGCCAGGCGGGAATCGTGGGTGACATAAATGACGGTTTTCCCTTGCGCGGTCAATCCCGCCAGCGTGTCAAACACCTGCCCGGCGGTGTGCGAGTCGAGGTTGCCCGTTGGCTCGTCGGCGATGATTACAGGCGGATCGTTCGCCAGGGCGCGCGCGATGGCTACGCGCTGCTGCTCGCCGCCCGAAAGCGCGCCCGGCAGGCGATGAGCGCGTTCTTGCACGGAGGCCATTGCCAGGCAACTCATAGCGCGTTCGCGCCATTGGCGACGTTTCAGGCCACCGCCGCCGCCTAGTTCCAGGGCTAACAGCACGTTTTCCAGCGCCGTGAGGGTCGGTATCAGTTGAAAGAACTGGAAGACAATGCCGACCTGCTGACCGCGCCAGCGCGCCAGCCCGTTTTCGCTCATCTTGCGCAATTCCCCACCGGCGAAAATGATACGCCCGCTGCTCGGTCGATCAATGCCGGTCAGCATATTAAGCACCGTTGATTTGCCGCTGCCCGACGGTCCATTGATGGCGAAGAGGCTCTGCGCGGGTACAGAGAAGGTAATATCATGCAGTATAGTGGTTTTTTGGGCGCGTGTCTCGATCACACGCGAGAGATGTTCAATCTGGATAAGTGGTTGGCCTTTTTTCAGAGCATACTGACTCTGGTCCATAAACATTTTTGACATTTTTGCTCCTGACAGGTATATGAATTTTTTGATTTCGCTTCTGAACATAGCGGCACATACATGTTCTGAAGGAAGTATGCCTGTCAGGTGTGTGGAAAATATCTCGAATCTGTAGCGATATGGTAGCGCTTTTGCTCGTGTTCGCTACAATTTTGTCACATATCAACTCACGAAGCGATAGCCAACGCCCCACACGGTGACAATTTTCTCGCCAGGAGCGCCGAGCTTCTTACGCAGGCGCGTAATATGCGTATCAACGGTGCGATCAAAACCGTCGTAGTCGTAGCCCCACAACTGCTGCAACAAAAACTCGCGGCTAAAAGCCCGCCCAGGATGCGATGCCAGCAATAACAGCAATTCATATTCTTTGGGCGTCAACTCAAGCTCTGCGCCCTCGAGCGTAACGATACGCTCCAACTCATAAATGTGGAGCGGCCCGCGCACAATAGGAGTGGAAACAGGGGAATCTTCGGGCGGGGTGTTCCCAGATGTAGGGATGCCCCTTGTGGGCATCCGGCCCTCGCTATCGAGTTCGACGCGACGCAGCATGGCGCGTACTCGCGCCAACACTTCACGTATGCTGAAAGGCTTTGAAATATAATCATCGGCTCCCACCTCCAGCCCCAGCACGCGATCAATCTCTTCCGTGCGAGCCGTCAGCATAATAATAGGCATGAGGTAGTTTTGGCGCAGCTTGCGACACACCGATAGGCCGTCCATACCCGGCAGCATCCAGTCCAGCACTACAAGCTGCGGGCGCTGCTCATCAACGATGGTAAGGGCCGTCAGACCGTCAAAAGCTTGAAAGACCGTGTGACCCTCGGCCTCCAATTGCGCGCGGATCAAATTGCAAATATCTACCTCGTCTTCGACAATCAGAATCGTCGCCATCGGGTGTTACTCCTACGGATATTTGAAAGGCGCATTTTTCACGGCAGCTGCTGGTGGCCGGTAGACGGGCGTGGCGATGCGCAGCAAGACGCGGAAACAACTTCCCTCGCCCACCTTGCTGGTCACGCTTACCGAACCTCCCATCGCGTTGACGAGATCGCGCACGATTGCCAGCCCCAATCCGAAGCCGCCGGATGAACGCGCGCGAGAGACATCGGTGCGGTAAAAACGCTCAAAGACGCGCTCCAGGTCTTCCGGCGGTATGCCTATGCCGGTGTCCGCCACTGTTAAGGCGATATAGTGGGTGTCAAGTTCTTCTACGGTCATGGAGACGATGCCGCCATTGGGCGTGTAGGTAATGGCATTGCGCGCGAGGTTGAGCAGGACCTGCGCCAATCGCTGGCGATCAGCCAGCACGGGCGGCGCGTATGGGTCTACCTTGCTCACCAGCGTAATAGCGCGTTCGCGGCGCGCCAGTGGTGCCATCGTCTGCTGTATCTCCTCCACAACTTTCGCCGCGTCAACCGGCTGTATATCCAGGCGTAGCTCGCCAGATTCTGTGCGCGCCAGTGAAAGCAGGTCGTCCACCAGCGAGCCGAGACGCTCGGCTTCTCTCTGCACGATAACCAGGTAGTCATGCAGCTTCTTGTTGGAGAGTGTTTCCGTTTCCTTATCTTCCACCGCTATCAGCAATGATTCGACATGTCCGCGAATACTCGCAATCGGTGTGCGTAATTCGTGCGAGACGTTGACGATGAGTTCGCGGCGGCTCTGCTCGGCCCGTTCGGCCTTGATGCGCTCCTGCTCCGCGAATTCCCTGGCCTGCGCCAGGCGAATAGCCGTATCGCTCATACCCAGCAAGATACGCGCCAATTCCCCCGAAATGTTTGCCAGCCCGTACACGATATAGAGCGAAATGGTGAATAACCCGAAGCCTTTCAAAGAGAAGCGCAGCAATTTTTCGATGGTGGCTATCTCATCGATACCACGCGCGAATATCAATCCCAGGTAAAGGAAAGGCACGATGACGAGGGTTAATACAAACATTACCAGAGAAACCGAGATACTAAGCACAAGCATACACAGGGTCAGCACAAAGGAAAGTATGCCGAGCGGGAATTTGATGAGCAGGTAAGCCAGGCTTTTCCAGGTCATGGAGTCTGTCAGGCTTTCCCGAAAACGTTGCAACCAGGTCATCGGTATTTGGAGTGGGTAGGATATTGGCCGGATATCGACATTCAGCCAGTCCATCGCCATCTTCCGCTCGAACGCGGCCAGGTAGCGCCAGCCTGCTATCGTCAACAGCGAGATGGGAACGCCTATCCAGATAATCAGCGTGCTGATGCCGATAGATATAC
>JBOGTO010000566.1:0-4386 GCA_050695155.1 Ktedonobacteraceae bacterium | reverse complement strand
CTTCAAGGTCTCATATTTACTCAGCATCGCCAAAGATGGTGTAATGCCAGCCCTTGCGATCATCGTTGGTCAGTTCGACCATGACATGCTTGATCTGCGTGTACTCGTCGAACGAGTACATCGACATATCCTTGCCAAAGCCACTCTCTTTGAAGCCACCGTGCGGCATCTCCGAGGTGAGCGGCAGGTGATCGTTGACCCACACGGTACCAAACTGCAACGCGCTGGCGGCGCGCATGGCCTTGAAGATGTCGGTAGTCCAGACGGAAGCGGCCAACCCATAGACAACGTCGTTGGCTTTTTGCAATACTTCCTCTTCCGTGCTGAAGCGACTGACCACGATCACAGGGCCAAAGACCTCGTTCTGCACGATGTCGGCATCATTGCGATCCTGCGCGATCACCGTTGGCTCGAAGAAGAAACCATTCTCCAACCCGGCCACATGCGCGCGACGACCGCCCGTGACGATATTCGCGCCCTCGCGCAACGCGCGCTCCACAAAACCCTCAACGGTAGCGCGCTGGTTGGCGGAGATCAAGGGACCCATATCGGTGCTTTCGTTGGCGGGATTACCGACGCGCACCTGTTTGACTTTGCTCAGGAAGGATTGCATGAACTGGTCATAGATGCTGTCCTGCACGTATACGCGCGTGGCCGCCGTGCAGTCCTGGCCGCCGTTGACGTAACCACCCACTACCGCGCCGTTGGCGGCTGCCTCGATGTTGGCATCCGCGTAGACGATGAAAGGCGCTTTGCCGCCCAGTTCGAGATGCGCGTGTTTGAGCGTTTCGGCGGCGGCTCGCATCACATGCTTGCCGCTCTCAGTGCTGCCTGTAATGGAAACCATATTGACCTGTCTATGGCTCGACAAAGCCTGCGCCACGCCGGGGCCGCTAGTCAAGACGTTGAGTACGCCAGCAGGTATGCCCGCTTCCAACGCAATTTCGCCCAGTTTGAGCGTGGTCAGGGGCGTTTCAACCGAGGGTTTTAGTACAACGGTGTTGCCTGCCGCCAGAGCCGGGCCAATCTTCCAGGCCGCCATCATAAACGGATAGTTCCAGGGAGCCAGCGAAGCAACGACACCCAGTGGTTCGCGGCGAATGATGCTGGTATGCCCGCCAGTATACTCGCCGGCTGCCGCACCCGCCAGGTGACGGGCCGCGCCCGCGAAGAAATGGAAGTTGTCGATTGCGAACGGGATGTCGCTATCCCGCGCCAGTTTGATGGGCTTGCCGGTATCCTGCGACTCTAGCTCGGCCAGTTCAGAAGCGTGGGCTTCGAGAGCCTGGGTGAAATTTTCCAGCATGGCCGCGCGTGTGCCGTGTCCCAGCTTCGACCAGCGGCCATCATCAAAAGCCGCTCGTGCCGCCGCGACCGCGCGCTCAACATCTTCTACCGAGCTTACAGGCACCTCGGCTATGGGCGAACCAGAGGCCGGGCCAATATCCTCAGCCTTCTTACCCGAACTACTATCGACAAGTTCGCCGTTAATTAAAAGTTTGTACTCGGCCACCTCAGTAGCTCCTTTCGGATGTGCGAAATAGTGGGTACACCAGATGTGTCCCTGACAACGAAAAACGCACTCATTCGGATGCCAGTATACGATATTCGCAGCAATTCCACAAATTCATTACGAATTTGCGGAACACTCGCTGACAATTCTGAGCTTATTTTATCACACGTTTTGCCACAACAGGTATAAGGACACTGGATACCAACCAGGGCAGAGTTGCATAAAAGTGACAAATGAGACTAAAATAAGAACTGGTAAGTTCAATTCAGGTACCTGGTCAACTAATGCGCGCATAAGAAAACATTACAGGAGAAAGCCAATGCCTGCCGATACTTCTCAGCCTTCGCTCAAAGAGGTGCTGCGTCAGAAACGCGCTGAATACATCCTGAAAGTTGCAGAAACTGTCCTCGCGGAAAAAGGGTATCGAGATGCATCTATGGATGAAATTGCTGCGCTAGCTGGCGTTTCAAAGGGAACTCTTTACCAGCACTTTTCCACGAAGGATGACCTCATTTTTGCTTTAATCGACCAAAGCCTTGTGCGATTTGAACAGATCATCCAACAGGCGAGTGTTGCTCCTGAGTCTGCGCAGAGCAAACTAGAGCGCATTCTTCGCGCGGTTCATGTGGAGCAGCACGGTGTGCGTACTCAACTCCACCGGCTGCTTGAGAGCGATGAGGATATTCGTAGCAGAGCGCAGCAGCATCAGAGGAAGTTGCGCGCTCGCGTCGATCAAGCCACCGGACAGATTCGAAGTATTCTGGAAGAAGGGAAGGCTACTGGAACATTCGATACGACAATCTCGACCGAACTCATGCTACAGACCTTTCTGCACCTGATTTCCACCAGGGCGCAGGAGCGCCTGTTCACACAGGAACATCTCTCGCCCGAAGAAGTCGTTGTACAGATGAGACACCTCTTCTTTCATGGGATAGTGCGCTAAACAATAGACTTTAGAAGGAAGAAATAGTATGGCTCTCTTTCAAAAAGGAAGAAGATACCGGCCCGTAGGCCCGTCGTACAAATGGATCGCTTTGTCGAACACTACTCTGGGCGTGCTGATGGCTAGTATCGATATCAGCATTGTCTTGATCTCTCTGCCAGCCATTTTTAATGGTATTCACATTAACCCGCTCGCGCCCGGCGAGACGAACTATTTTCTCTGGCTGTTGCTCGGCTATATGCTGGTGACGGCGACACTGCTGGTAACATTTGGGCGCATCTCCGACATGCTCGGTCGCGTGCGGCTGTATAACATGGGCTTTCTAATCTTCGCCTGCGGAAGTATCTTACTCTGGTTAACACCTGGAACGGAGTCGACTGGCGCAATTGAGCTGATCGTGTTCCGTTTGATTCAAGCAGTCGGTGCCGGCTTTCTCTTCGCTAATAGTGCCGCGATCCTCACTGACGCCTTTCCCAGCAACCAGCGTGGCCTGGCGCTGGGCATCAATCAGATCGCCGCTATTCTCGGCTCGGTGATCGGTCTGATCCTGGGCGGCATCCTGTCTTATTATAGCTGGCGGCTGGTTTTCCTGGTCAGCGTCCCGGTGGGCATCGTTGGCACGATCTGGGCCTACCTGATGCTGCGCGAGACTGCCACAATTCGCCAGCACCAGCGCGTTGACTGGGCGGGCAATATCACCTTCGCCATCGGGTTAACCATCTTCTTGCTCGGCATCACCTATGGAATTGAGCCATATGGGAACTCGCCTATGGGCTGGGGTAATCCGTTGGTGATTGGCATGTTGGTTGGTGGGGCGCTCATGCTAACCATCTTTATGTGGATCGAACTGCGCGTCTCCGATCCGATGTTCCGTCTGAGCCTCTTTAAGACTCGCGCATTCGCGGCGGGTAATATCAGCAGCTTCCTGGCTAGCATCGCGCGCGGTGGTCTGCAGTTCATGCTCATCATCTGGTTGCAGGGCATCTGGCTGCCGCTACACGGCTACGATTACGCTGTCACGCCGCTGTGGGCCGGCATTTTCTTACTACCGCTGCTCGCCGGCTTTGTGGTGATGGGACCGCTCTCCGGCTGGCTCTCGGACCGCTATGGCGCGCGTGTCTTTTCGACGACGGGTATGCTCATTCAAGCGGCAGGTTTTGTCTTGTTGACGGTGCTGCCAGCCAACTTTACCTATATCTGGTTCGCGCTCATCCTCTTCATGCTGGGCATCGGTCAGGGCATGTTCTCCGCGCCGAATACTTCATCGGTGATGAACAGCCTGCCCCCCGATCAACGCGGCGCAGGATCGGGTATGCGTTCCACCTTCCAGAATGCCGGATCGCTAGCCAGCATCGGCATTTTCTTCAGCATCGTGATAGCAGGCCTGGCGGCGTCGCTGCCGGGTACGCTCTCCAGCGGGTTGACTACTGCTGGCGTCCCAGGCAGCGTAGCCAACCACATCGCCCACCTGCCGCCCACATCGGCGCTCTTCGCGGCCTTTTTGGGGTATAACCCGATGGCGAACCTGCTGTCCGCAGGCGTACTACATACTTTGCCCGCTGCGAACCAGGCCAACTTGTTGGGCCACAGCTTTTTCCCCAACCTGATCTCGCCGCCTTTCTTGCAGGGGTTGCACACGGCATTCTATATCTCAGCGACCATGTGTGTCATTGCTGCCTTAGCCTCACTGTTGCGTGGGAGGCGCTACATCTACACGCAGACTCCCCCGGCGAATGAAGTAGCACCCGTCGATCACATGCCTATCGCCCAGGCCGAGGCATCCGCCCTGGAGTCAGAACCATAGTCGCGCTGCTCTACTCACTCACGCCCTTACTACTCTGTCAACCTTGCTTGCACCTATTGCCTGTCATGCTGAGCGCAGCGAAGAATCTGCGTGGATGCAGAGTGACAGGTTGGGACAGAGATTCTT
>JBOGTO010000565.1:0-1791 GCA_050695155.1 Ktedonobacteraceae bacterium | reverse complement strand
GTGGAAGGGTGGATGTGGGGGCCTTGTGCTTGTCCGGGGTGGGGTGGTCTGGCCTACTATCAAGACAGAATAGCGACGGAATCGCAACCGCAGGAGGACAAGCACAAGGCCCCCACATCCACCCTTCCACCCCCCTTGTCCCTACAGGACGGGGTCACACATTATTGCTGTATTCGGTCGTCAAAATTCATCATGAGGGCGTCGCTACTGTGACATGACAGCGTACTAATTAACAAAGGAGAACCTCTCTATGCGTGCAGACATTGTTCCCGGTGCGAAATTCCCTGATTACGAGTTGACCGACCACGCCCGCACACGGCGCAGCCTCAGCGAATTGCAGGGCAATGATCCTATGATTCTCTTGCTTTCGCGCGGCCACTTTTGTCCAAAAGATCACCAGCAGCATCTTGATCTGGCGGCGTTCCAATCTAAGATTGCAGTCGCGTACACAAAGATCGTCACCATTACCACTGATAATATCTTTGAAACGAACGAGTTCCGCGATTCCGTCGGGGCGCGCTGGCCTTTCCTGTCGGATGCAGGGCGTAAGGTGCAGCAGGACCTCGATATACAGGAGTATACCGACCCGCACCATAATCCCATGATTCCGCATACGTTGGTACTGGAACCGGGGCTTATTGTGTATAAGATTTATAATGGGTATTGGTTCTGGGGCCGCCCCTCGACCACTGAACTATGGCAAGACCTGCGAGAAGTCACGCGCAAGATTCGCCCGGACTGGGATATTACCAAACCTGGATTGCGCGAGAACTACGAGGGCGATAAGACCTTGCACTATCCGTACAAGGCGGCAAAGTAAAGTAACATATTATTTTCAAGGAGGAAACGAACCATGCAAACCAATGGAGTACGCATTACCTGGCTGGGACACGCCACTTTCAAAATCACCAGCCCGAACGGCAAAGTCGTGCTGATCGATCCCTGGGTAAATAATCCGGTGTGTCCCGCCGAAGCCAAAACTATCGACAAGGTTGATCTGATGCTCGTTTCGCACGGCCACTTCGACCATGTTGCCGACGCGGTGAGCATCGCTCAGGCAACAAAACCAACGGTGGCCGCTATGGTGGAACTGGCCGGTTGGCTCCAGTCAAAAGGCGTTGAAAACACGATTGGCTTCAATAAGGGCGGCTCAATCAATGTCGATGGCATCAAAGTCAGTATGACACACGCCATCCACTCGGGCAGCACCGAGGATGGCACGTATGGAGGCGAACCTGTCGGCTTCGTACTCGAGTTCGAAAACGGTTTCAAGCTCTATCACTCGGGCGACACCTGCGCCTTCAGCGACATGGCGATTATCGGCGAACTCTACCAGCCTGATGTAGCCCTGCTGCCCATTGGCGACTTCTACACGATGGGGCCGCGCGAAGCCGCCATAGCAGTACGTATGCTGGGCGTTAAGCATGTCATCCCCATGCACTATGGTACCTTCCCGGCTCTAATCGGTACTCCTGCCGCGCTCAGCGATGCCCTGCACGCGCTCGGCCTGCAAGATGTCGAAGTTGTTGACATCAAGCCGGGACAAACCATCTAATCAGGCACTGGCGATGATACCGGCGGTTTGTAGTTCTTTAAGCGTTCTCTGGGCTGCGACCGCCGTGCCTACGCGAAAGCCTGTTCCGCGCATCCGCTGCGTCAGGGGTTCTAGTATCGGTTTAGCCTCCGCATCGCGCCGGGCATAGCTTTTGAGTACATACGAGGCCGTCTCTGCCAGCCAGGGCGTCATTGCTGCCCTTATCAGCAATTCCAACACAGGCTTGAGGCTGGCTT
>JBOGTO010000564.1:0-2016 GCA_050695155.1 Ktedonobacteraceae bacterium | reverse complement strand
AAGTATAACATATTATCATACCAATTTGAAGCAATTTAATAAAATGACTTTAATACCAGATCAAAGTACTGATTTGAACACAGGTCGCAGGCCGATACCAGGGAACAAATTCAACGATTATTTGGGGGTAAAGTCGAAAGGACAGGAAAGGGTGTCTTTTTTATCGGGGTACTGCGAACAGAATGACAAGGATGACCAGATGGAAGAGGGTAAACAGAACCAGCGCCCATACAAACCAGCTAAATTCTCGCTGGAAGGCTCGTTGTTCTGACATATAATAGGCATAGGGAGAGCGTTCGGCAGCTATCAGACCAATAGCAACGCGCAGGCGCACTGGCGAAGACAGCGAGGAACGGCGCATTTCGTTGAGCAGCGCTTTATGGCAGTATGAGCAGAGTACCCATTCATAGCGCGGTTCTGGCGCTCCAATCGGCTCCTTGAGCGCAAGGGGATGACCCCAGATATAAAGTGCGCAGATCGAACAGCGTATGGGTTTAAACCGGTGCCATCCTCTTCGTGTCGCTCGCGTGGTGACGACCGTTTCATCTTCTCCTGGTATCATCATTGGTTCTCATTAGACTTTTCGGTCGCATTGCCGGTTTTTATAGGAAAGAGGTCTCTTTACTCGCTTTACATATCGCTATCCATTATAATATTGTACCATAACAAATCATCCGGGAAACGTTTCAGAAAGAATACGATTTTGATCTCAATTTTACGCACATACCGGTATCGTTGCTGTTTGTTCCTCGCACTGTTCTCGCTCGCGGGGCTATTCTCCCAGACGGCTCTGGCCGATGGAGGCGCGCCTCAACTCGCCTATGTGGCAGGGACAGCGCAGGGCATCGGCGTCATTGACATTGCGCAGCGCCGTGTAACCAGGACGATCATTATGCATGGGAACCCGCGCATGGTCTTGCTGAGTCCAGATGGGTCCGCGCTATATGCCGCTCAGCCGACGACAGGTGAGGTCACAATCATTGCGGCGAAAACAGGCAAGTTGCTCTGCAAAGCCACTATTCCCGGTCAACCCTCACTACTTGCGCTTAGCCTGGATGCAACCGTCTTGTATGTCGCGGGCCAGGGAGATACGAACGCGCGCGCGCTGAATCCCACGAACTGCGCGGTACAACGCACGTTCGAGACGCATGAACCTATCTATGGTCTGGCGGTAGCGGCCTCGACTGCGGCTGATGCCACGCCCTTTACGCCCAATCAGCTCTGGATCACCGGAAACTCTTTAGTCACAGTCTATGAAGCGAACGGCAACTTGCTCGGCACCGTGCCAGTGGCAGGCGGGCCGCAATATATCAGCATCCCCGGCGGTTTTACCGCGTATGTCACCACTCATCAAGGCACCGTCGTTGCCATTGATCTGAATACGCGGCAAGTTATCCGTACCCTGCTCAGTGGAGGGCAATTTGGCCCGATGGATTATGACGCCAGCACCGGCGAGGTTTTTGTACCCGATCAGCAGCACAACTTGCTGGACGTACTCACTCCTATCGCGGCAACCATCAATGTCGTACCGCAAGAACCGGCGCGCGTTATCCATCTAAACAGTTCCCCGCAATCGATCGCCATTACCAGCGATGGGCAGTTCGGCTTCGTGGCACTCGCTAACGGTCAGGTAATGATGCTCGATATTCCCGGACGCAGCATCGTCACGGGCATCACTGTCGGTGGAACGCCGCACTTCATCATCACCGGTCTCTACCCACCTGAAAATAGTCCTCCATCCAACACACAGTCGGCGACAACTTCGCCACCACCAGCAACGCCAGATAATCATTTCATGTTCATTGGCTCACTTGTGCTGGCCGGGGTACTTTTGCTGCTCATCCTCTGGCTCTCGTGGCGCTATTACAGGCAAAGGCTTACCAGTCAACGTTCGCATCGCAAACGTCTGTAGTCAGGACAGGGCAATGTAAAAGCCGAGTGAAGGCGGGAAGGCGACCGCCAGGGTCGCCTCTACTATGACCACGAAATAGCTTGCCGACCCGTTCCTAGTAGAGG
>JBOGTO010000563.1:0-2653 GCA_050695155.1 Ktedonobacteraceae bacterium | reverse complement strand
CATCTGAGATGCCTGACACGTTCTTACCTGCTTATAAAAGGAAAATCACCATGCAAAATCAGGTCAAGCGTTTGCAATGGGCGGTTATTCTTGTTGCTTTGCGGGTGGTCGGGGTGGTGGCGTTGTGTGTAGCGGCTTTGTCCTTTCTCGCGTTCCATTCCACTCCACGCGCTTATGCAGCAGACGCATCATTGCACATCGTTTCGGGAAGCATCTCAAGTTTCCCAACCGGCGGCCAGGCGGGAACTCAGATCACTGTGGCAGGTTCAGGCTGGACAGGAGCTGATGGCACACCGGTAACATTTGGTTATGAGGCTACGGTAAACTCTAGCTGTACAATCGTGACAGATGCCAGAAACCAGAACGGCTCGCTCAGTAACGGTAGTTTTAGTGGCTGGTTTTACTGGCCTGCCGGGACGGCGTTGAGTACGTATCCTGTGTGCGCCGTGATTGGGACGACTCCGGCTACTACCATGGCGGTAGCGGGAAATTTTAGCGTGTTTTCCTCTACTCCACCAACTGTTTCGATCGCGCCTTCCACGCTCTCACCAAATATTCAGGCCACCGTCACAGCCAGCAACTATTATCCAGCCGGTATGCAGGTAAACTTCCTCTGGATGTCGGGCAATACAGTTGTGGATACTTTGAATAGCGCGACTTCTGATACCAATGGCATAGCGGTGCTGAATTTCACTGTGCCGAGTCTATCCATCGCCAGTGGCTCCTACTCAATTAACGCATCTGTCGGCAGTGGGCAATCGGCGATGCTTCCAAGTTCGACGAGCTTCACCTATAACGCGCCAATCGTGCCGCCTTCGCCAACACCGCGCCCGTCTCCATCTCCATCGCCTAAGCCATCTCCAGCGCCATCGCCGGCAGCAACGCCTGGTGTAACTCCTACCGCGACGACAGCAGCGAGCGCGACGGCCACGACGGGAACAACGCCTACTGCGAGCGCCTCACCTGGCGCGTCTCCAACAGTTGCGAGCGGCCAGGTACCGACGACAGGTGGCGCGACGCCTGGGAACAACGATGGGAGCAACCCGGGCGCTCCCACTACAAGCTCATCTGGCAAAACAGCGTTACTGGGAGTCGGTCTGGCCGTCCTGCTTCTTGGACTGCTGCTGGCTGGCGTGGCAGTGGTATTGTTAGTACGTCGCAAACAAAAAACGGCAAGCGCTCTGGCAGCGCAGGCTATACCGCCTATGATGCTCAATAACCCCTGGCAAGCCTCCTGGTCAAATCCACAGAGCGTCTTCACGAACAATGGAACGATACCCCCGCCTTTGCATAACAATCCGGCTGCCAACGCTGATACAGCGATATTTCAGCCGCCGGTAAACAATATGCCAGTCATGACAAATATGCCCGCGCCCATACCAGTAGGAGCAGGGACATCAACAGGAAACGGGAACTGGTATCCACCCATTACAGTGCCTGCTGATCCGGCCTTAGATGCCATGCGACGCCAGGCGCAAGCAGGACTATTCGCTGCGCCAAGACCATTTCAGGACGAGAGGAGCCAGTAGGGCGCGATTATATGGTTGTACAACTACATGCTTTGAATTGGGACGTGTACGCTGAGCGCGTGATGCCCGCCTTTGAGGATTGGTTGATCGAGGGCGATGAGACCGGCGCGCAGGAACTTTTCGAGCAAACGCGCTGCGCCTTTGAGGAGCGGTTTTTGCCGGAAACGGTGCAACGCCTGCGCGTCTGGCCGCGCGCGCGCGCCTTCGCGCAGACGCTGCCGCGCGGCCCCTATAGCCGCCGCGAGTATCATAAGCTCTGCTCCGCCGAACACTTTACGACGCTCAGCGATCGCTACCTGTATAAGCACGCGCCACAACTCTACCAGCAATCAGACGCGCTACGCTCGGTGTGGGGCGCGATTGTCGAAACCTTTTGCCTGCCCTGGGGAACTCATTCCCCACCAGCACAGCAAGCCACGAGCGATTCAGCAATGCAAACACCAGCGCAACAGCCACGAAGCGAAGAAGATGTTGTTGAGTACAGCGAACTTGTCTCTTTCCTGCAACAAGCCGGACTAAGCGAACTCGCACAGGAGGTTAGCGCACAGCCAGCCGAAATTGAATATTTTGAACCAGTGCCAATTATGACAGAAGAAGCTGCGGGGCAAATAGATGCTGCACAACTTGCGCCTGAAACACCACCTCCTGACGAGGAAGAAGAGATGGAAATCATCGTGGCGGCGCGCGGAATGCCGATCGGCAATTCGCCAAACCTGTTGCACATGCGCGGCTGGTTGGCTGGCATCTCCGTGCGCGCCATGGCCCTTTTTGAGTTCCTGGCCTGCGGTCGCCGCTCGATGCCCTTTGGCTTTGAGGCAGGCGAGCCATTCGGCGCATTTATAGGCTACCTCACCCCTGACGAGGTCGCGCTGCTGGCAACCTGCCTGGAAGGTGCGAGCGCGCCCGACCAGTCAGAAGCCGAAGAAGACCATATCACCTTTCGCTACCAGCATCTCGGCCTACCACCTTTGCTTCGCCTTGTCGATGAGGTGCTACCCACCCACGCCGCCGGGCTGCTGGAAGCCATCCAGAAAGCATCCGAGCAAGGATATGGGTTGATTTGTAGCGTAGAGTAGTCGACTTATCACAAACTGTAGAGAAACGGTCTTCCAGGATATGAGAGG
>JBOGTO010000562.1:0-2844 GCA_050695155.1 Ktedonobacteraceae bacterium | reverse complement strand
GCATCAAGCGGGCGGCGAAGAACGCGCAGCTGGGTGTTGCCTGCGTCTGGCGGGAAAGTTCGTCCTCCTTCTCCCGCGGTGAACTCCGTTTTGCCTGCACCCTTGACAAACAACACAGTATCTACAGAACGAGGACGCCCCATTCCTCATTTCCCCGTTTGGTCGGCAAAAATCATTAGGGACGCAGGACGCAAGCGTCCTATTAGCACCATTCCCCATTCGATCGTCAAAATTCACCAGGACGGAGGCAACCCTGGTAACTTATTTAGGAAACGCCAGTCTGCGGTATTTCTCGCGTGACTCCAGCCAGGCTTCATCGGACAGGCCCAGCTTTTCGCGCACGGTTTCGGGCAGCACGCCGTTTTTGAGTTGTTGCACGGCGAAGGTATCGCGTAGCAGTTGCAGCGTGACTCGTTTATTGATGCCAGCCAACTTTACGGCGCGCGCCAGCACATAATTCAGGTTGCGGTCGGTGCAATCGAACAACTCGCTGACGGGATGATACTTAGCCTGGTACTTTTTCAGGATGGTGGTAAAATCTGCCGGGAGGGCCAGGCGCCGCTCGCGGTGTTGTTTGCCCGTGGAGGCGTCAAAATGCACCGCGATGAGGGGTTCCTGCGGGTTAGACAGGTCGATTTGCTCTACTTTCAGCCCCATCACCTCTTCTTTTTTCAGGCCGGCATACAGCACGAGGAAGATCAGGCAATGCGCGCGCGGATCATCCGCCGCGCTCGTCAGCAGGCGCTGCACTTCGTCATCGAACAATAGTTGGGGCAACGGAGGAAGCGGGCGTTCTAATACCAGACTGGCGGATGGGTCCTCGCGGATAACCCCTTCGCGGGACAGCCAGGAGAAGAAGTTCTTCAGGAAGGTAACGCGCCGCGCCATCGTTTTGGGCGCGGGCATTTTATCTCTGCCCTTGCCAAACTTCAACTTGACCAGCCAATCGGTCAATTGCTCCTTCGAAATACGGCCTACAGGGGTATCGCGCCCCACAAATTCGCTTAACATGCGCAGGTCTGAAAGGAAACAGGTGATGGTATATTCAGACTTGCCGCGCAACTGCAAATCTTGCTGGTAAGGGATGAAACACGCCGATATGCTTGATTGATCGGTCAGAGGGTGAGTGCGCACCAGGGGCGGATACGGAACGGTCTGGGGATCAGGCGGTTCCGCGATTATCGTTGAAGTGCCAGTAAAAAGGTCTGGCTGCGAGACGGTGCTTTCATCGGTAAGAAATGGCTCCGGTTGTGGTGAATGCTGATTATCCATCTGTTGAACCTCTCCGTCATCGATGTTCTCTTTTTTTCATTATAGCATATTTCATAGCATGGATGTTCAAACTGTTACCACGTATTGCATGGTTCGTCTCTGATGTGTAGACTCTCGCAAATATGGTTGACCTACCAGGAAATTGAAGATGAAACGCTTGCAATCATGGCTGCCCGCCATTGCTATTTTCTGTCTCGCATTGTTCGTGCGCGTGCTATATAACGATATTGTTGCGCGACAATACTATCCACTATACGACTCTCTCGCTTACCAGACCATCGGCTTCAATGTCATCAAAGAGCATTGTTTCTGCCTGCACCCCTACATCTCCACCGTCTATCGCGCGCCGCTGTGGCCGTTTATTCTGGCAGGTCTCTCGGTTGTCTTCGGCCCCAGCGACTATTTTGCGCGCCTCTTCCTGTCTTTGATTGGCTCAGGCACCTGCGTGCTGGTCTATCTATTCGCGCGCGACCTGTTCAACTCGCGCATTGGCATCATTGCTGGAGTCGCGGCGGCTATCTATCCCGAACTGTATATCTATGACGGATGGCTCTATACCGAGTCACTGTACATTTTTTTGCTATTCGCCATTTGTTACATGCTCTTTCGCATTCAACGCGCCCGAACGGGCAAAATCAGTCTATGGCTGCTGTGCGGCGCATCGCTGGGTCTGCTTTCGCTCACGCGCCCAAATGGCATTATTGTGATCGGCCTTGTGGTTGCCTGGGCCATCGTGATGATCTGGCTCAAGGTGCTGAAACGCCGCCCGGCCCTCACCGGCTTTATCGCGGCGGCGTTGCTGGCCTGCGTCCTGATCGCGCCCTGGACGGTGCGCAACTATGTCGTTTCCCACAGCTTTATACCGGTAGCGACGGGCGACGGCACGGTATTGCTTGGTGCCTATAATGATGTGATTTTGACCGATCCCTACTATTATGGCATCTGGAGGGACCCTGTGCGCACGCGGCCCGATGTTGCGAAACCCTACCCATTATTCACCTGCACGCCTCCCTGCGAAGTGGCGCGCGAGAACGCCTATAAAGATGCAGCGGTGCAATGGATCAAAAGCCATGCAAGCATCATGCCGCGCCTGTTGACCTTGCATTTTCTCAACCTGTGGCGACCAGCGACTAACGAGGCAGATTTGCCAATTGATCGCTTTCCCGGCCAGCTTCCGTCGCAAATTGTGCTGGCGATGATGGAGACATTTCCCATACCTGTCTTCGCCCTGGCGTTCGTGGGCCTGGTGGTCACATTCAGGAAATGGCGCGAACTGCTCTTTATCTATGCCATGATCGCGCTGACCATCGCGCAGGCCTTGTACTTCTATGGCAGCGCACGTTTCCGCGCCCCCATCGAACCCATGCTTATCTTGCTGGCAGCAGGTGCGCTCTGGTGGTTGACCAGTTCCCAGGAGGGGACGCTGCGCTGGCTGATGGACAGCCGGAAGAAAGCAAGCTCCCCCTCCCTCGATAACGAGCGCGATAACGTCATGCGGGTCTGATGCCGCCTGCGGTGGCAATTTCAAATGAGAAGAGGTCTATCAACAGGCGAAGCGCCTGTTGATAGACC
>JBOGTO010000561.1:0-6744 GCA_050695155.1 Ktedonobacteraceae bacterium | reverse complement strand
GGACTAATCGGCCCACTACCGGAACCGCTGCCGCACCTACATCCGCTGCCACTTGACCAATCAGCTGGATGACGGGGCCGCTGGCCGTCCAGATACATGATAACACAGCACCAGCAATATAGAAAACCAGTTCGGCGACAGGCGACCAGGATGTAAGGATGTTATCCTTCCTATTCTGTCCTGCAATTAAATTTGTGATTCTCTTTGCAAGTCTATTATATCTTTCATATACCCTGTCTGCTCCGCCATCTGCAAAGTTGAGGGGATTGTTAAGCAGCTTCTCTACACTCTCTATATAGAGAGTCCACTCATCCATTTTCCGTATTTCTTGCACATCCTGTAAACTAAGTGCGTCCATTGACTTAACGTTCAATCCTCTTTCTACAAGATCAAACGCTGTCCGTTGCAGCAGTATTAGGAGTTCTCCACCTGTAATACCAGGCTGTTTTGTAGCTTTTTGCCATTCCTGCAAGGCTGTGCGCGGCAAAGAATCTACTGGCGTGATGAGATAGCCGCCCAGTGCATCAGGCAAGTTGCAATTATAAGAGAGATCAATCAACTGCTTGATTTCGCCTGCAAAGGGCTTAGATATATCATATTTCCGCTCCGCCGGATTATCTCCCGCCGTCACAAAGGCTTTATAGAGATCATTACGTGTTACTGATTTTCCCCGGCTACTGAAGTCGAGGCAAAAGTGTCCTAAATCTATCAGGCGTTGCCTTAGACCACTTTCGGCACTCTTGTCTAGATTAAGATCACGTAAGTATGTTTCAACATCACCAGCGGGAGCCGCGAGAGCAAACTTATGAAAGCGCTCTGCCAGATGCCGACGAGCCAGTTGTAAATTTTCTTTATCATCCCATGAAAGCCGTATGCAACGCGTGCGCACCTCCTGGCAAAGCTCCTGCCATGCTGAAAAAGCTTTTTCGTCTTTTTCGTAATTTGGTAGATCAACCGGTGTCTGTTCTGCATAGAGATAGGGTATAATAACCTCATCTTCGAGTAGCTCTCTGAATGCCTCGCGTTGTGGATTGTTCTTCCGTACAAAATCCTGAGAGATGATCGCATTATTATAAAGATAAGCTCGATTCAGAATAACTTGTTGACCATTAATTAGTGAACGAATATATTCGGACCGGACAGCCTTGCGAAGCTTATTATCTGTGTGCTTTGTTATTTGTCTTTTTCCCAATGTTGACTTTAAAAGCGCGTTTGGCATCCATTGGTTATCGAGTGCCTGAACAAGGACGGGCAATGACTGTAAATCATCAGATACAAAGCGCTCGAACTCAACATTTCCAGTATGGCCTACTTTAGGAATTCGAGTTTCCTCAGTATCAACTGGGATAGATACTGAAGGTCGGTTCGCGTTTTCAGGGAACGAATCCTGCGAGGATGCCATAATTCTACTCCTTCCGCATATAGGCCTTTTCTAACTGCAACGAATAAATTGGCATAAGCTCGCTGTAGTACATACAACTTGACTATAGCAAACCATGCAATCTGGCACGAGGGTAGGTCACTAGCAGGAATATATTGTTAATTTCTCCTACACTAATCATTCGTTTGACTTCCGCTAACGAGGTTGGCAAGGGTTCTGTAATGCCCTCCTGCAAATAATTTCGTCGAGAATAATTATAACATATATTTATTCTATAAAGCAAAATTTGAACTAGAAGGTTTTTTAGTGCAAGCGTATACATAGCTTTAAGTAAAGAGGCATTGAGAGCATCATTTTGTAGAAATAAGACGATACGCTTTTGCTTTCGCATCCAATAAATATCGAAGAGAGAGCCCGGTAGGCTGCTTCCTAATGGTCTTATGGATAATAGCTAGCGAACAACTCCAATCACATGCTATACTTCACTTCATGTACAGCATCAATATCAATGGCAACATGACATAGATTTGGAAAGCGAGCATTGCTTATATGTCCACCACTAGCTCCAGCCCACAGCAGACAAATAGCTCCGATAGACAAGCCACGAAATCGCAGAGACCCGCGCAGGCCAGATTACTCATCTTGCTGGTTTTTGTGTCGGGAGCTTGCTCGCTGGCGGTGGAGCTGGCGGCTTCGCGCCTGCTGGCCCCCTATTTTGGCACATCGCTGTTTATCTGGGCGAACTTGATTGGCCTGATCCTGGTCTATCTCACGGTTGGCTACTACGTGGGTGGGCGCATCGCCGACCGCTTCCCGCGCGCGAACGTGCTGTATGGAATGACCACCGTCGCCGCTTTCCTCATCAGCCTGATCCCGTTTATTTCGCGTCCCATTATGCACTGGTCGCAAACGAGCTTTGCGACGTATTCCATCGGCGTGTTTTATGGCTCGCTCGTCTCTGTGATCCTGCTGTTCGCGCTGCCCATGATCTTGCTGGGCTGCGTCTCGCCATTCGCCATTCGTCTGAGCATCGAGCAGTTGGGCAAGTCGGGGCGCACCGCCGGACAACTCTACGCCATTTCGACGGCGGGCAGCATCGTGGGAACCTTCCTGCCCGTACTCTGGCTTATTCCCAGCATTGGCACCTATCGCACCTTTTTCACTTTCGCCGTTTGCCTGCTGGTCGTCTCGGTCATCGGGCTAGTTGCCAGTGGGGCGCGCCCGCGTAACACGCCTCTGGATGGCTCTGAGCCGCCACAGCCGGGCAAAAAACGCTTCAACAAAAATATCCTGGCTATCCTGTTGCTGATCCCTATGGCGCTCTCCGTCTTCAGCATTCGGGGGCCGATCAAGCCTGCCTTTGGCAGCAATGGTGGCGGCACGCTGCTTACTGAGCGCGAGTCGGCCTATAACTACATCCAGGTGGTGCAGGTGGGCAGTGAGACGCAGTTGATTTTGAACGAGGGGGTTGGCATCCATTCCATTTATGATCCCAACCAGATGATTACCGGGGGGCCGTGGGATTATTTCATGATCGCGCCCTATTTCAACAATCCGCCGTTCTCGCCCGACCAGGTGCATCGCGCCGCCATTATCGGCCTGGGCGCGGGTACTGGTGTGCGCGATCTCACCGCCGCCTATGGTAATATCCCCATCGATGGCGTCGAGATCGATGGTACCATTGTTGACCTGGCGCGCCAGTATTTCCATATGAACGAGCCGAACCTGCACGTCATCGTCCAGGATGGCCGTTACTGGCTGAACACCACCAATCAGAAGTATGATCTCATCGCCGTCGATGCCTACCAGCAGCCCTACATTCCATTTCAACTAACTACGCAGGAGTTCTTTCAGGAGGTGCGCGACCATCTAACGCCCACCGGCACCGTCATACTCAATGCCGGGCGCACCGGTTCCGACTTCCGGCTGGTTGATGCGCTGGCGCAGACCATGCACGCGGTCTTCCCCAATGTCTATCTCATCGATACCGCGCGTTTCACCAATACCATGATTATCGGCACCAACGCTCATACCGCGCTCAGCAATTTCCAGAGTAACTTCGAGTCGTTGTCTAATCCACTGCTGGTGCAGGTGGCGACGAACAGCATGAACTTTGGCAAAATACGCGAGGAAAAGGGTAGCACCGTCTTCTTCACCGATGATCGCGCCCCGGTAGAGCAGCTCATTGATGAGATTATCCTGGGGGCGGTGCAAGATCAGGGCAAATAACTTGATAGGATTACGGGGAAATGAGGGTCTAGCCCACATTCCCCCTTTTCCTTTGTTCGCCAATAGGGGCGGCAAAGTATACCGGTTGTTGTGTTAGCTTTATGTACAGGAGGTAACATGCCAGACCTGAGCAACATGCGTATCATCGATCTGTCCCAAAACTGGGATGGGAACACCCCTTCTTTCGCAACCTACGAAGGGCCGACCGTCAAGTGGATCAAGCGACCCGCCTTTGAAAAAGTGGGCGGCCAGTTTATTTCATCCACCCTGCACGTCGGCACGCACCTGGATGCCCCGCTGCACTTTATCACCAACGGCCAGGACATCGGCAGCATCCCGTTGAGCAAGCTGGTTGGTCCGGGCGTAGTGGTAGACCTGGAAGCCATGGGCATCGGCGATTACGATATTTACACCTCGCAACATTTCGAGGAGTGGGAGCGTAAGACGGGCCTGCATATCGAGCCGGGCGATATTGTGGTAGTGCATACCGGCTACCACAAGTATTATCAAAGCAACTGGTACGGCGTGTGCGAGCCGAACGAGATTCGTTACTTCAACATGCACCCCGGCCCCACGCACGAGTTCGTCGATTGGACGTTGAAGCGGCAAATCTCCTGGTACGCCATCGATGCCAGTTCTATGGATCATCCCATGAACACTGTGCTGCGCATTGTGCGCTCCGACCTCGCCGCCAAATGCGCCAAAAAGCACGGCAAGCCGCTCGAAGAAATCTGGCCCGACGACGACCTGCAACTCATGCACTACCAGATGTTCCCGCACGGCGTCTTCCACGTCGAGAATGCCGGGGGCATGATCGACGAAGTACTCGACCAGCGCGTCTGGATCGGCTGTTTCCCCTGGAAGTTCAACGGCGGCGAAGCAGCCTTCTGCCGCCTGGTAGCCTGGGTAGACAAATAAAAGCTGCAATACTTTTCGTATCATTGGCGTCTCTATGTGTAAATAGGGCATGGAGACGCCAATGAACGATCCCGAACACGCATCCATAAATGAGAATGCTGAGAATGAATTTCAGCCGCCCCGTCCACGAGCGAGACCACCTCTGATTATTGGTATCATTGTGCTGGTCATACTCATCGTCGCGGGCGGCATATTTGCGACTACTCGATTCGTGGGTGGGAGTGCGAATGCTACTCCTACTCCGACGCTGGTTCCCGGTAGCAACCTTTTTTACATCCAGACCTCGCCCGGTTGGGGCAATATTTTCGTTGATGGGCAGAAATTGGCGCATATACCCGATCCATCCGTCAATGATCTACCATTGCAATTATCCGCCGGCGTGCATGAAGTGGCGTGGCAAGCCGATCCATTCATACAAAAATGCACCATCATTGTACCACCGACGCTGAGCGAGACGAAATGTCTGGCGAATGATCCTGTCCCGGTGCCGAAAGGGCCGAATAAGGGTGTACCGGCCTTTCTCATTAACTTTACCGCCTCATTTAGCGATCTTACCCCGGCTCAACAGCAATCGCTCATTTCATCGGCCCGGCAGGCTTTGGATGTTTTGCAATCCAGCGAAATAGTGCAGCCGAGGGAGCAATACGCGGATTTGAACGCGCCATCGGCTACCGCTACCGCTACCAGCGCCCTGCGCGCTACCCTGCATTTTCAGCTTATTACTGACCCCAACTCGTCCGCCCAATGCATGGGAGGCTTCCTGGACTTTGGGGGATGTCGTTACAACGGGCAGGATTGTCACCTCTTTTGTACAGCGTCAGACAATCTGCCTCTAGCAGCGCAACCCGGTCGCTGGGATGTTTTTGGCATCATGCAGGCCAGTTGGACTTATACAACGCTTAATGGGCAGGTGGTCGCGCAGAATCAGCCTGATGAAACGGACAATAACAACTTTGCCTACCAGGTAAACCTGTCTATCACGCATACTGGCGATCAATGGCATGTTGTGACGAGCGTGCCTGCCACAACCAGCACTTTTTTGAATGGACCATCTTGCGTGGCGGCCTACAATACTGTAACGCAATCCGCTTCCGGTATGTACAATAGCGCTGACTTGCCGGACGATCCCAACCAGCCGCTCACCTGGAGTACCGCAAATGGCTCAAATCTAGCGGCGGGTTGCCTGCTCACCGCTTATCCACAGGCGAAAGGTGTTGTGACTGCTTCCACCCCCCAACCCAAACCCGTCGGGCATTGCCTGTACCGATTCGGTGTGCTGCTGGCGCTGGATAACGCCGCACATGCCCTCTGGCCGAATTTGCCTCTGGCTGATGCCTATGAAAGGGGTATAGCGCAGCATATCCCCGCTTGATTTAGTATGGGAAAAATCACACAGGCGCGGCCTGGCTGCGCTGCGCCATAAGCCTGAACACGCCGTAGCCCGCGAAAAACATTGCCACCCACAACACAAAGTCGATTGGCCCGGCCAGCGCGCTATCCCACGTCAGGAAGCTGGATTGTGTCACTACGGAGAGGAGATCGCGTCCGAAGCCGACCAATGGCACACCGATCAAGAGAATCCATACCAGCCAGCGCCTGCTGCCCTGCTGCGACCCCTGCGAGAAGCGCCAGATCAGCATGTAGACCACTGCGCCATAGATCAGCAAGGGCGTGAGATAGAATGGGAGCGGCAGGTGCGCGATCAAGCCACTGGCAGAATAATGCCACCATGAGGCATAATAAGCCAGGAGATCAATCAGCGCATTAATAAGCGCCATCACCAGTCCACCCGCCAGCGCGCTGAGCCATACCGTTCTGGGCGCGCGGATAAAGATCAAGAAAATGGCGTAAACGATGATGACAAACGGCACCACATGAAGAGCATACAATTGTATATCCACTTAAAACCTCTTTGTTTATCTGATCTAGCCTGGGCGGGGCAGAGCCACCCGCTTCTACCCTGTACGACTTGTACTGGCTGTCATTCTGAGCGCGGCGAAGAATCTGCGCCCGGTCAGAGATTCGTCGCCGCGCTCAGAATGACAGGTGGGGGCAGAGCCGCTGCCCTGGTACCCCACCGGGAAAGGAATCTGTTATGAATATTCTACCGCTTCGCGTCGCGCTTGCACAAATCAATGTGACCGTTGGCGATAGTTCATCAAGAAAGAAGACGACTGGCAGCCCGCGAGGGGCATGGCGACCACGAGGGGCATGGC
>JBOGTO010000560.1:0-21389 GCA_050695155.1 Ktedonobacteraceae bacterium | reverse complement strand
CCCTGCGGTCCCTCACTGGGAGCGATGATGCGATCGACGTTCCACTGGTAGTTCTCTCGCACGCCATTGGGCATGGAGTATTCCAGCGAGTCACCGGTGCAGCCCACTTCGTAGAAGGTCCCCGACTTGTCCCACACATTGAAGCAGGGCTGCCCTCCGACGGTGACCTGCTGGATGCGCAGGTAAGACAGGTGTTCGGTGTAGAAGAGTTTGTTGGTGGTATCGTACTCGATCAGGCGATCACTCACATTATCGATGCCGTTGAGGAAATACCAGGTGACACCGCTGTTGGGGTAGACCTGGGAGGTGATCGACCCCATCGAGAGCGAGAAGCCATCGCCCTCGTCGCTGGCGGGCGAGGTGAGACTGTGCCGGTCGTTGGGGTCCATGCTGGAATAGTCCAGTTCCAGTTGGGGAGCCACGCCCCCACTGCCAGGAACCACCTGGAGCGGGTAGGAGTAGGAAAGCTGGCCGTTGTTGCCCTGCACGGAAGCCAGGTGCGGAGACGGAGCCATCTGGTTCTGTCCATCGTTATGCAGGATGAAAGGGCCAGGGCCGAACACGCGGCTCTGCGCCGTGAGCGTATGCGCGACCGGGTCATTGTGCATGGCGATCACGAAAGTGGTAGTAGGTTGTTTGGCCTGCTGCGCGGCTTTGAGCGCAGTGGGCCAGGTGAGCAACACATGTGCCGGGTCCAGGTTCAATCCCAGCATCTCCGGCATCTGGTAATGATAGAGGATGGTCAGCGGGGAACGCAGCACGATGCCGTTCACCACCTGTCCCTGACTATCGATCACCTGCACCTGGTAGTCCCCTAACTGATTGAGCACGGCCTCGTAGTGTCCGCTCAGCTGCGTGACTTGCAGGGTCAGTGCGCCACTGGGAGCCTTTCCCCCACTGATCATCGCGTGCGTGAGGTCCAGCGAACCTGCCTGTAGTTGCACTTCCAGGCGTCCATCGCTGCCTGTGAGGTCAAAGGCGCTCACGCCCGTTCCGCCCGCCAGAAAAGCGCTGGAGAGTGGCTGGGTGATGGGCTTCATGGTCGGAGGCTCAGCCGAGGGCGGAGGTGTCGTCGGTTTCGTTCCCGTCGTGGGTGTCTGCTTTGGTGGCTGCGGATAGGGCGAGGGTGGTCCGCTCTTGACGGTGGGATGCTGCGGTCCCGATTTGAGATACTGCTGGAAGCTGAAGTTGCCCGGGGTGCTGTGTGCCGTCTGGATGCCGGAGGCATAGGCCGCCGGTTGCGCCAACAAGCTCCAATTGCTCAGTACCTGCGAAAGGAGCAGCAGACTGAGCGAAAGCACCAGCAGGAGCGAGTAGCGGCTCACAGATCGCCGTGTGTGTGAAGCGACACTTCGAGACCGATCAACCAATGTAGGCATGTCAACAGGATGACGAAACATAGGTACGCTCCAATCTCTGCCAGCAGTGAGCAGTGGTAACTAGGAAACAGAACAGGTTAGATAAACACAGACGCACTCGCACAGAACGCCTCCAAACAGAAGGGAGCTTCAAGAGCCTGTCTGGCTCATGTGAGCAGGTCTGTCACCTTCCCCCTGGTAACACCCTCCTTCAGATTGCTTTTCAAGTGTACCCGAAACTTTATGCATTTGTCATGCGATAAATGTGTAATTCATTACACAATTTGCGTAATTTCTCGAAACTCGTGGTTTGCGATATAAAGCGTATGACGCGCACTCACCATTCCATCGACTCCTCACCCGGTCTGCTCAGGCGAGGAGTCAGCCCGGAAAGTGGAGCATACAATCCCGATGTGAAAGCGACAACGAAAGCCTGATGTTCCGAACGAACATGCAGCCGCTTGTAGATATGTTCCCGGTGTTTCCTAACTGTAGCCGCCTCAATGCTCAGCAGAGCTGCGATGGATTGCTCATCATGACCCTGGCACATTAAGTCCAGCACCTGCTGTTCGCGCTGGCTTAATGGCTCGCTCTGGTGGGGTAAGAAGCATTGATTTTGCAGGTAAGCAGCGACCTCAAGTGTATAGAAGAGCCAGGCACAGGTATCGGCCACTACCTGCGCCATCGCAAGTGGAATGAGCGGGGTGATAGAACTCGGCAGGTTCACCGCGATGAACACGACTCCATAGTAACGCTCCCCATATTGCATCTGGACCGAGGGGAGAGCCGTCAGCGGGCCGGACTTACGCGGTAACACTCCTGGCTGGTGAAGGCATACCTGGAGATAGCCGCGTGTGAGGCGCATCACCTCCTGGCTGATACGCTCAACAACGTCGGTGGTTTGTCCAAGCAGCTCCTTGCTCAGAGCAAGCAGCCGTAAGGCGAGTTTTTCATAGTCGGTGGGACTGAGGTAATCGGTTTCTCTTTGCATGACCATCTCTCCATGCTAAACGAAAAGGGCGTGCTGCATATCCACGTTGAAACTCTAGCCGTAGACCTATTCCTCTGCGCGGCAACAGGGTATCGGTACGACATGGAATGAAACCCTGGCGATGGGTTCTCTGTAGTCCGGTGAAGTGAAACTGATCAGTTCCAACGGGGAGGGCAAAATACTGACAGGACATGCGCGCACCATTCTCTGGAAACAACCACTAGCAAGAACAAATGCACTACATTAACACATCGAAGTAGGAAACGTAAAGTCTCGATGGACTACCGTTTACTGCACAGGGCAATAGCATATAATCCATTGCGGATAGCCAGATCACTTGCCCAGAGACAGATGATATTGTTCCGCTATTCTATCATACCTGAATATGTGAGATTCTTGAAGTGGGAATGGCCGTATTTTTTCTATCGTTTATACGTAATGGAGCTACGGCAATCCTATAGGAAGAATACAGGATCGCCGTAGTTCCATTACGTTTTTTGTGTAGCAGATCTCTGCTACACAAAAAGGGAAAGCGAGCGATGAATGGAAACAAGCTCAGTGCCAGGTTTCTTGTTGCCGGGAAGAGAGGTCAATCGTTGCCGAAAGATGTTTCACAGGGAAAAAGAAGCCCAGCGCAAATGCAGCAGCGATGACCTCGCGTTCTGAGTGAACTCCGAATTTTTTGTAAATAATTTCGCATGTTTTATCAACAGTCCCGGACGAAATATGGAGCTTTTCGGCAATGGTCTTGCGATCAATGTGGCAGCACAGCAGATCCAGGACTTCCTTCTGGCGCGGAGTCAGAGTTATTGGCTGGTTTGCTGGTGGTGGATACTCCCTTTGAAAATAAGCTGCTGCTTCGAGTCCGTAAATGATGGAAGCGCAACTGAGAGCGATCCTCTGCGCCCTTGCTAGAGGCAAGACAGGCTCGTCCGATTGAGTGGGATCGGGTCCGACCAGGAGTTTACCATAATGACGTTCATTCAATTGAACCGGTAATGCAAACACGGCGGGTCCAGAAAAGGGTATGGTTTGAACCGGCCGGTATTGCTGTAAAAGCAACTTCACCTGCCCCAAACTCCCCTCGGCAATTTCCTGGCAAAGGCGCTCCACGACGCCTGTTGATTGCCCGTGTAATAGCCCATCAGGCAGATCGGCAGGGGTTTGCACGTTTCGACCAGGCTCAACGCCAGCGACTGCTCCAGCGAGACGCAGCGCGCCGCCAACAGGTCGAAGCGCTCCTGGTAGGTGAGCCGTTGCTGGACGCTGAGGATTATTTTCATGCCGCCATGATTTTTCAACATGGGGAAACGCTCGAACACTTCTGGCGTGTTCACGAGTTGGCGCACACAGGAGCAAGGCTGGGACATCGCGCCTGTCTCTGGCTCATGGCCGCTGCCTACGACCGCTGGCTGATGCGCCAGGGGCGGGCGCAAAAGTATGGCACCCAATATCTTATACGCGATGGACGTTGGGTGCTGTATGAGGTTGACCCAGCCACCACCGACGCGCAACGTGCGCGATGGAACGTCCCTCCGCTGACGCATTCCCTACAGCACATTGAGGAGATGAACCAGATCATCGCCTCGAGCCAGGTCTAAACGCCACGCGGGTTATTTTCTGCTGGTGGTTGGGAGTACCACTCCTGCTCGCGCTCTTTTTTACCCATCCTCTCTTTTTTCGGGGAAGTCACGTTGACGATCAAGCCCCTGGGAAGTGAGCAATGTATGCCTCGTTCGAAAGTCCGCTTGATGCGCCATCGTGGGAAGACCTCGTCCATTCCGATGAGGCGTTATCTGTTGCATCTGGTTGCGGTCTGCTTCTTATGCGCGGTCGTGTGGATCGAGTTTGGCCGAACGACGCACGCCCTCAGCTTTGATCATACCAACCCCTCGGTGGACACGGGCTGCCAACACTTCACCTTCTCTCAAGATGGCAATCCCTTTCCGCTATGTCCCGGCCCGTATCCAGGCGGCGGCAATTGTGTGTGGTGGGCCTGGGAGCAGTGGCACCTGCTGGGCTACAACTTACCGCTTAATTGGGGCAACGCTGCCGAGTGGGCAGTGGACGCCGAACGCTTCGGCTTGTCCCTGGGGACACAACCACGCCTGGGTGCCATCGCTGTTTTCCCGGTCGCTGATGGGGTATGGGCCTTTGGCACAGCGGGTCATGTCGCCTTCGTGACCTGGGTCAGCCCGGACCAGTCCACCTTCAACGTCACCTATCAGAACTACGGTGATCCCACTCCCATGTTCGTTGGCACCGACTACCATGTCTCCTACATCAACCAGCCGCGCTTCCAGAACGGGCAACTGCGCTTCATTTACTTTCCTGGCCCCCTCGATGCCAGCCGCTTCGCGCGTTTGCCAGGCATCGATGGTAGCACGATAGCGCAGGTCGCCCAGGTGGCGCATGCCAACCAGCAACTGAACAGCGACCTCACCTCCGGTGTGACCAGTCGTGTGGCACTGGGCCTGCCGCCTGGTGCTTTCGATCAGGAGTTTACCGCTGACTTCACCGGCACCGGCTCGACCGATCTGTTGCTCTACAATCGCCAGCAGGGGAGCCTCGACGTGTTGACCTTTGCCCATCGCTTCCACCAGATTTTGCCGCATTTCACCCGCTACAACGGGCAGAATCAACCAGCGTACCTGCCAGACGAGCCTGCGCGCGTGAGCCTGGGCGATGCGCTCACCCCTGTTGGCGGGTGGGGGTCAGCCCTTGATATTGCCATTGGCGACTTCAGCGGCAGTGGGCAGGCTGACATCCTGCTCTCCGATCGTCTTAGTGGGCGTCTCCAACTGCTCAGCCTGACTCCCCACCTGACCATCCAGCAGCATGTGGTGCTGCCGGGATGGGGACCCGGTTGGGAGGTCTATGTGGGGCAATTCGATGGCGTGAAGAGTGACCTCTTCCTCTACAATCGCCTGCTGGTTCCCAATCCTGCCTTCCTGAGTCCTACCCCGACGCCCACCGGGCCGCCCTCGTCCAACCTGACGCCAACTCCCACGACCACACCACCCAGAACCGTGACACCTGGCCCGTCGTCCAGCCCCACAGCGACGCCTTCCCCCAGCGCGAGCAGCACACCCACGCCAACGCTTACTCCCAGTCCTTCAGTTACCCCTTCGCCCACTGCTACAGCCAGTCCATCACCCACACCGACGCTCACCCCCAGCCCCACTCCCACCACGACTCCAACTGTTACTCCCTCACCGAGTCCCAGCGCGACCCTCAGCCCAACGCCAAGTCCCACTCCTTTCCCCTCGCCAACGGTGACACCGACCCCCTCACCCAGCCCATCGGCCACCCAGGGTCCAGCAGGGAGTTATGCTCTGCCTGCACCGGTGGCAGAGACGCCTCACCAACCAGAACCGGGAGGCGATCTGAGCGGGGCGAACGTGGGTGATCTCCAGCGTTCCCAACCGCCTCCCCCTCCTAATATCCTGCTGCTCAGTTTCAGCAGTGATCTCCATATCCGGCAGCCGCAAGCCTATACCTTGATGCACGACTCGTGGGAAGTCTATGTGGGACGCTTTGTGAACGCGCACCAGGATGGCCTGTTTCTGTATGACCGCACTGCCGGGCAGGCGCGCATCCTGGATTTTAGCCGCGCGTTACTGGTCACTCATTACCAGTCGCTCTCCTTGCCGCCCGGCAACTGGGACATTCATAGCGGCGACTTCGCGGGGTCGGGTCGCGCCCAGGTGTTGCTCTATGATCCCGGCACGGGCGACCTGCACTTTCTGATCTTTGCTCCTGATTTATTGCTGGCAAACCAGGTGGACGACGCCGGGCTGAACATCGACCAAGTCCTCTACGTGGGGCATTTTGGCCTGCCTGCTCTGAGCGTGATGCTCTCCGATCCGGCAGCGGGGCAGAGTACCTTCATTGCCTTCGATGCCTCCCTGCATGTCTCCCACCAGGTGACGGTATCAAGCTGGGATCAGCACTGGCAGGTGCTCATCGGGGCCTTCCTGGATCGCGCAGCCTGTCAGGCTGCGTCTGGGTGTACAGCGGTGGATGATGTGTTGGTCTTGAACCGCCAAAGCGGGCAACTCCAACAATATCGTTTCACCTTTGGCAACCAGTACACAGTCTTCGACAATCGCTTACAGGCCTTTCTGCGCGACGGAGTGGTCATCACAGCCCGGCTGCAAACCGTGGAGACCTCCTCCTTCACCTGGCAAGCCAGCCTGGATGCCTCCATTACCACCGAAGAGCTGTACTAATAAAATGCTTGCTCAAGAGATAAATCATATGGGCAATCTGAGAACGAATCTTTGCCATCTTCCTCTTTTGCTCGCCTGATTGTTGTGTTTGTCACGCCTGTCCAGTATACTAGAGGCGACTTCTGAATGGAATGTTCGGAGCAGAAATATAAATATATGTAGGGGTAACGTGGATCATGAAAATCGGAGAGTTACAGATTGCTATTGAAACCTACCCGCGCCGTTTATCCGAGGCGATGGAAGCTGTCGATAAGGCCGAGAAAGCTATTGAAAAGCTCAATGAGCAGATTGAGGAAGAGGAGGCGAACCTTTCACCTGATGACTCTTCCTCAGTTGAGAGTGGACAGGGTGGGAACCAGGAGGAAGAACGACTGAGGATTGAGCATGAACTGGCGCTGCTCGAACTTGACTATGAGCAACTCAAGGGCGAGATCGAAATGGAATATAGGCGCAACCCACCAGGAGGCGATAAAGTCACTGAGGCAACCGTGACAGCAGTGGTAAAGAGTAACAAGCAGCTCGTGGCTGCAAAGAGAAAGTGCATCGACAAACTGCATGAGCGCAATGCAGCGAATATCGCGCGGCGTGTTGGATATACGGCCAGGCGCACGGAGGAGAGCAAAGTGCCAGTAACAAGTCCAAAGCTGGAAAAGCTCCGCGAGCGCCTTTTCAATGCGGAGTTGACTCTATCTGGATCGGAGACGAAAGTGGAAGAGGTGAAGGCTGGCCTTCCAACATACCAGATGCTAGTACAGCTTTACACGGCAGGATTGATCAAGTAATAGTCTGACCTTGTCACCGTTGCCGTTTAGTCGCTTAGATACAGAACTCGTCTTCCAGGTCCCGCGTATAGGTGTTGAATAGCCTGGCTGCTCGTGTTAGCGCGTCGATGTTGCGGCTGGCAACGGTCACGCTGACATAAACCGCACGATCTGGGTGCAGTGTCCAGAGCTAAGGAGTTGTCAATGGATTCGGCCTGTCATGTGAAGCTGATGTTTTGCACTGATAGGCCAGCTGGGAAATTGACGACGTATCTAGCCTACTTCTTTGTCTTCTTCTTTTTAGGAGTGGACACCTTGATACCCTTTTTCGTCGTATAGATTGCGATTTTTCCAAGTCTTGCAAAAACCATCTTCTTGATCCTCCTACTATAGTATACCTGACTACATCTGCAAACCTATCAGGGATATGCTTAGTAGGTTTGCAGGTGTAGTCTTCTTAAAGTTGCGCCAGTGCGTCTTTATCCTTCAGGCGCTTTTGTTTCTGAGCATCAAAGATTCCTCGCACATCACCTGGCAGTGCCTGATTAAACTGCTCAAGTTCTGGAGTAACATCCTCTACTCTCTTTTGCAGGAACGCCATTGCTCTCTCTTTTTCTGCTTTAATGCCTTGCACATCTTTTTCGGGCTGGTCCCACACCCAAGTCCTGAAGTACATGTACTGGCTATCGAAAGTGAACACCGGTGTGGACAATTCAGTCCCTGCACAGGGAATATACTGGAGGAATTCTAGCTGCCCTTCATACGGAAATCCGAAAGTGACAACCCACGCCTTTCTCGACATATTCCTACCAAACATGTCGGACCCCTGCCTATCTTCATATTCCTCAGTTTTGTGATGCGATCAGCGTCAAAATCGAATCGCGGGATTTCGACACGAAACCTCTTAATCACTGAACTGATATAAGTATCTTCATCGATTCCTCCATCCAATACCCCGCGTATCTCTTTATCAAGCGCTTCTCTCAGTTGCAGGCTGCGCGCTCGCAAAACTTCCTGTACAGCTTTCCCCGTCCACTGAACGGATGATCGAACCTGAATTCCTGCGTATACAACCGCTTTACTCCTCAGTCCTGGCACACCAGAAGGCATACCAAACAATAATGACTGCACATTGTAACGCCGCCGCCGGCGAGACAACGGGCAACGTCAAATATGCTACCTAGAACATTGAGTCCTGGCGCTTCGTATGGAACTCTATGTCCTCGTGTACTATACCATTGTACGCTGATGAACACAAGGGTTTTTGTTCAACATATTGATATTATTATAGCCGCCTCCTCAACATATTGATATTTGGAGAAGACTCCCTATTCTTTTTGTGGTAAATAAAAACGGTAATTTTTCTTATCACTGTCTGACTTTTCTCCTACACGAGAAGGTATTGTTCCACGTTATGCGGATGTTGTATATAAGGCAGAGGTTATAGATCAATTAACAAAAAACGGCTCTCTCAAAGTGGATGGTCGTTTTTTGTACTCCTCACACCTTGTGCTTGTCAAGATGCCTTTCAGGAGCTTTTGCGCCTGCGTGCCTGAGAAGCCATTTTTGAAGCTCAGCGGCTACATCGCTTCTGCCGGGTCAGGGGCTTTCTTGCTCATCGTAGCGCGTCGCTCTTTCCCGTTCCGCCACTTACGAGTCCTTCTTCCTTCCCTGGCTTATCCGCACGTGCCCAGACGCCTGCGCGCCGGCAGGGCCATTAAGACATACCCGGTCTCCAGGATGGAGGCAATTTCGACGCCAACGACTCGCATTTTCAGGCGCGTGCGCGAAAGCACATTACGCACGGGGCGCATCTCCTGGTCCCACAAGCCTTCCTCCTGGGCGTCTTGCAAGTGTTGGCGGCCACGTTCGATAGTCTCTTCGGTAATCAGACGATAATTGAAGCTGGCGAGCAGCACCTCATAGGGGCAATAGTGTGGATGCGAATCGAGCAGAGGCAGTAACAGGCTCAGTTCGCTCATGGTGAATTGCTGTTCGCCGAGCAGGCGTGGATAGGGCCACGCGGCATCCTGGGCAATCAGTGAGAGCGTGCCTAAGAGGATGTTCGTTGCCAGCGTATGGCCTGCTGGCAACAAGCCTGCGAGCGAGTAGTGCAGGATCTCCGCGCCTCGTTGTGGCATCGAAGACGTGATCTGCTGATAGGTAATTCCTTGCATCGGGCAACTCCTTCTCTGTTTGAAAAGCAGACACTTAGAGCAGACTGAGTACGAGAGAGACGACCTGTTCGGAAGTCAGCCTGGAGAGCGTCCATCTACGCCGCGATACCCAGAACGAAGCAGAGGCGTGCCGGTTAAAGAGCGTTGCGAGCAGTTGGCGTGATGGCTCATCTGCCTCTGATGGCAAGAGCAGACGCCAGAGCGAGGCACGGATGATCTCTGCCAGCGCCAGGTGTTGGCGGCAGTCTGCATGAAGAGGAAGCAATCCGGCCTCTTTCGCACACTGAGAGGCCGCAGCATAGCGACTTTGGCGCTGGCAGGCCGGGCAGCTCATGCGGCGCAAGAGTCGCACGGTCTCCTCACAGCCTTGTGGCGTTCCTATGAGGATGACGGTCTGTACATCACCGCAGATGTACTTCACATTGCGTCGCATAGCTCTCCTCTCTCCAATCAGGCCATCCAGAAGCGTTAAGAGGATCGTTGATCGGATGGATGTGACAGGGCGACGAGTTGTTTTGCCATGTCAGCCAGGTCGTCGGTCGAGGCTTCGCCGAACCACTGGCGGTGCTCGATCAGGAATGGGGCCAGACGTGTTCCGAGTATCACCCAGGAGAGCGCGTCAGAAGCCGATTGGATGTCGCGTTCCGCCAGGCGCAGATCCCCCTCATGCACGAAGGTGGTGTAATGGATATAGAGCCGTTGCTGGATAGCTTCAGGGAATTGGCTCCATTGATACTCTTTTGCCAACAGTTCCCGTGTCAGTGGTTGTGGTTGTTGGGTACTCATGAGAAAGCCTTTCTCGTTCAAGATCCAATCTTCCTACGTTGCAGAGAGGGGTTGCCATTTGCCTTTGTTAGAGCTCAGGGCAGCCCCTCGTGGGTTGGTTATCGCCTCCGTTGCCAGCGGCTCAATTGCATGAGTCGCCTTATCAAGACAAGCAAGAGGATGGCAAGCAAAAACAGGAGCAGCGCTTTCCAGGGTTGGGATACTTCCAGAAATACCAAGTTGCAACGTTCCTGATCCTGAGTGAAGCGCCGTTTGCACGATCCGCTCTAAGTGACGGTGCATCTCCGGCAAATCTTGTTGCAAACGGCGCAAATGCCCATAGGCAGGAATCGTGTGCGGTTGTTCAGGCGGGAGAGACTCGACGCTCCAGGTAATGGCGCGAGAGTTGAGTTCTTGGTGAGGCAGCATAGCTGGTCACTCCTTTCGTCTATTCGCAAAGCAGGAACAGATGTTTGATGGTGACCATTGGCAGCATCATCTGATACAATGAGGCAAGCCAGATGGCCGACGAACGATCATCTAGGGCTGAGAAAAGAGCATGGACACAGCTTGGCGGCAAAGCCATGCTCTCTTCCTAACGCGCGAAGGTGCTCACTTCCTCCTTTCTGCGCTGCTGGACGCCTTGTGGCAAGCGACGACGATGGTTGGCGGATGGCATCCATGCGCGACTCGATTCCTCCTGTACACACGGCCAGCCCCGACCGGAGCGGTACTGGCACCTATGGCAGGGGCAGTTCAACGTGCGATAACAACAACCATTAAGAAGTGTATACCTTTAACTTTGGCCTTGAAAGGCCAAAAATGGTATACTGTAAGGAGTGATCGTGAGCAAACCGAAAGTTGATCGAAAGAGATTTGATGTGCTTGGAAAATATTTAGATGATGCGCTCACCCTTGCAAATATGTCACAAAGTGAACTGGCGCGGCAGGCTGGCCTGCGCTCCTCATCCTATTTGTCTAAAGTGATGAAAGGTCAGAGGTCTGTGGATCGTCCGGTTCTCCTGAAATGGTGCCAGATCTTGAATTGCCCAGATTGGTTAGAGGAGCGGATTTTGAATGCGGCAGGATATGTGAGCGACCAGCAGCGCAAAGCAGTGGAGGCAGAAGACGTGGTCGAGGAAACACACAGGGCAGTCATGGAAGAAGTGGCGAAGCGCGCGAAGCAGAACTGAGACACATCTTGTAATTTTTGGATGTGCCTCCCTCTTCCTGCATATAAATTGGCCTATGGAGGCCAAATATTATGATATACTTTCTTTGGTGATAGATACGAGACTGCTCTTTCACTCGAGTGTATTCTTTTGGCCCGCATGACGCGCACATGAGCGGTAAAGAAGTCTCGTATCTGAAGCCAGCAATCCGAAGCAACAAATAAGGGCATTCCAGGAGGAGGATATAAGACGTTCTCTGTGGCTCCTCTCCTCCCCCGCTCACTTCCCCTGGCAGCCCTCAATACAGGCGTAGAGGGCATATTCGCTCTCTGCGCCTCCTCTTTCCAGTCTCTTCCTGGTAAATTGGGTAAAAGGTGGACAGATTCTGAAAAGAAGTCCTACAGTGTTTTCTCAAACACATTGGAAGGGTTCTTAATTATACTACAGCCATGGGCCTACATATCTCTACAGGTATTCCCCTGTCTATATTACCATTGCTATCTTCTCATCCACTGTGTACACTGATACCCTGTAGCATATAAAAATGGGGGTGAACAAACGTATGGAAGAAAAAGAAACTGGCCGCACCGAAGCCTTTAGCGATGGAGTATTTGCTGTCGCGATCACCCTGTTGGTTCTCAATATAAGAATACCTGGGCTTGATTTATCTCCGAGTAATTTATCAAGTGATCCCCGGTTGTGGTCACTGTTAGTAAACGAGTGGCCTATGTTTGCCGCCTACGCTACTAGCTTTGCCACAATAGGCGTTATGTGGCTCAATCATCATAGGCTCTACAGGCACATTAAACGTACCGATACTGGTTTGCTACTTCTTAATCTCTTACTCTTATTAGTCATTGTCTTTATCCCCGTCCCCACTGCATTAGTCTCTGAATATCTTGTTCACCTTGACCAGCACGCGGCTGCTCTTTTGTACAGTGGAACGATGGTGATCCTCGCTGTCTGCTTTAATCTGCTCTGGCGCTACGCCTCATACCACAATCGGCTCTTAGGGAAAAACGCAAATACCCTCGCTGTGAAGGCTATTACAAAACAGTATTGGGGTGGTCCGCTTGCCTATCTTATTGCTTTCGTTCTAGCCCTGTTCAATACACCTGCTAGTCTTATCCTCAACTTCCTTCTGGCGTTATTCTTTGCGCTCCCCCCTCGCCTTCCGAGCAAGCTCTCTGAGCAATCAGAAAAGGCGTCTGAGCTAGGGTAGCAAGCAAGCCTCTTGAGCTTAGAGAGCCGGGAAGGGAGAGCTAGACTGTAATAAGGGGATTGCCGTGTGGCAGGGTGATACCTAAGAGTTCGGCCAGTTCGCGAGTAACTTTTTGGAGCGCATCAAGATTGATGGGAGGGGGTGAAGCACATTACGCCTATGGTGGCAAAACTTGTTACAAAGGCCAGATAGTTCGGCAACTGGTGGCCTAACCATGAAAGTAAAGCTGGATCATCTAATATTTTCGGCGGCGCTTGCAGACTCAGTACCAGCAGGGTAATGGCAACGGCGATGACTCCGTCACTGAAACCTTCAAGGCGGCCCGTCTCTTTCTCTTCCATACAGTACTCCTTCTCCCTATCTATACGGTACAGGGTATCAGTGTACACGTCGGCAGGAGCGATCACAATAGTAGTATGGACAGGAGATACCTGTAGAGTTGTGCAGGGCTGCAAGTTGTAGGGTTTCTAGCGATCCACTTCTCCTACTACGAAATCCAGGCTGCCCAGCACAGCGATGACATCGCTCACCTTGTAGCCACGCAGCAGCTCTGGTAGGATTTGCAGGTTGACAAAGGATGGCCCGCGCAACTTGGCGCGCCAGGGGTACTCGCCGCCGTCGCTGATGAGGTAGACACCCAGTTCGCCCTTACTGCCCTCGATGGCAAAGTAGGTCTCCCCGCGCGGCGGACGCAGAGCCACGGGCGTGCGTGCGCTAATAGGACCGGCAGGCAGTTGATCGATCACTACCCGGCAGAGGCGAATGCTCTCCCGAATTTCTTGCAGGCGCACGGCGTTGCGCGCGTAGCAATCGCCTTCCTGCCGCACCTGTACCTGCACCGGCACTTCGCGGTAGGCCATAGAGGGGTGGTTGACTCGCAAGTCCCAATCGATGCCGCTGGCTCGTGCCACCGGGCCACTGAGGCCATAGGCGATAGCCTGCTGCGGGTCGAGGTAGCCCACGCCCTGCGTACGGGCCTGGAAGATTTCGTTGTCGTTGACTAGAAGCTCCAATTCGTCCATGTGCTTTTCAAATTGATCCAGGTAGGCTTCGCACCTGCTGAGCCAGCCGCCGGGGAAATCGTGCAGGACACCGCCGACGCGCACATAGTTGATATTGAAGCGGCTGCCGCCCAGCGCCTCGAACAGGTCCATGATCCCCTCGCGATCACGGAAAGTCCAGAGGAGGGGAGTGGTGGTCCCCAGATCATTGACGTAGGAGCCAATGCCAATTAGATGACTGGCGATGCGCTGTAGTTCGCCCACCAGCAGGCGGATGTACTGAGCGCGACGCGGCGGCTCCAGTCCCATCAGTTGCTCGACAGCTCCCGCAAAAGCAATCTCGTTGAGCATTGGGGAGACGTAGTCGGCGTTGTCCAGGTAGCGGATGCCACCCAGGTAGGGACGATTCTCCAGAGTTTTTTCGATGCCCCGATGCAGGTAGCCAATGATGGGCGTGCATTCCACTACCGTCTCCCCCTCCAACGTCAGCACCAGGCGCAGCACCCCGTGCGTACTGGGGTGTTGTGGCCCCAGATTCAAGAGCATCTCCTGTGTCTGTTGCCCCTGGGAAGGTCCTTCCTGCCTATCGGTGCTTTCCGCGGCTGGCGCGTCCAGGGGAACTTCCAGGGAGGCATCTTCAGCAGGGCGCGGGAGGTAGCCTTGCTTTTCGATTTTCTCCCGCAGTTTGAGCATCCCCTCGATCAGGGCTTCCGGGCGCGGGGGACAGCCTGGCACATACACATCGACGGGAACCACCGTGTCTACGCCCTGGACGGTGTAATAGCTGTCGTAGAACTCGCCGCCGGAGTTGGCGCACTGCCCCATACTGATGACCCATTTGGGGTCGGGCATTTGTTCCCACAGCAGGCGCAGGCGCGGGGCCATCTTGACCGAGACGGTCCCGGCTACGATCATCAGATCGGACTGGCGCGGGCTGGCGCGAAAGACCTCCGAGCCGAAGCGGGACAGATCATACTGGGGAGCAGAGGCTGCGGCGATCATCTCAATGCCGCAACAGGCGAGCGCATAACTAAACGGCCAGATGGAGTGGGAACGCGCCCAATTCTGCGCCCAGTGAAGCATGTCGGCGACGCTGGTCAGTACCGCTGGCTCTTCCTGTTGCCCTGGCACGTAGTCCTGCGGCCCTTTTGCCATGCTCAGCGGGATGGTCTTGCGTCGAGTGCCGGAAATGCGTTTCTGTTTTCCGTGTTGCTGTTGTTCTTTGCTCATGTTCCAGACTCGTTTCTTTGCTTTTCGTTCTCTTTAATATCCTACAGCAGTATCGTACTATACCGGGGAATTGTTACTCCTTCTCTTGTGTACTCATGGCTTTCTTTTGATCTGCTACTTAGAGTCTAACATGCCGGACTTGCATCTGCAAAGCAACGTATTCGCGTTGCCTGGCAGGTAGATACTTCGCTGCGCTCAGGATGACAGGGCGACGGCGAGCCAGGCGGTCCGTCATCTTTCGCTTCGCCTGTCACCCTGAGCGTAGCGAAGGGTCTGGCTCGCCGGGCTGGGAACATTCATCAGGGGCAGCATACCCTGGCAAGAATTGTGTATAATATCTGGCATGAAGAACGCAGATAACCTTCCGATCATATCATTTGAAACCGCACAGAACTGGGAAGCATGGCTCAACGAGCATCATACAGACACAAAGGGGGTCTGGCTCAAGATCGCTAAAAAAGAATCGCGCATACTCTCGGTGTCATATGCTGAGGCGTTGGATAGCGCCCTCTGTTATGGCTGGATTGACGGGCAAAAAGCCTCGTTTGACGATAAGTACTGGTTGCAAAAATTCACACCGCGCGGCCCTAAAAGTATGTGGTCAAAGGTGAATTGCGACAAAGTAGCCGCGCTTACGGCTGAGGGGCGAATGCAGCCAGCAGGTATTCGGCAGGTGGAGCTAGCGCAGGCGGATGGTCGCTGGGACCTGGCTTATGATTCGCAAAGCAAGATAACCATGCCCGCTGATTTGCAGTTGGAACTGGATAAAAACCAGGAGGCTCAGGATTTCTTCAATACGTTGAATAGCGTCAATCGCTATGCCATCCTGCGGAGAATCCAGATTGCGAAAAAGCCTGAGACACGCGCTGCTCTCATACGGAAGTATGTCGAGATGTTATCTAACCACCAGAAACTTTATCCGTAATGAGAGGTTCTGATGCAGTTCAGGTAACTGCAAGGTATGTGCGCATAGCTGCAAGGAGAGTATCAGGCGTCTTTGACAAAATAGTACAAGCGCATTATTTATACACGAAGGATAAGATACGCATATGAACTGGCGTCTGGCTTCCCGTCTTTCAGTTGTAACACTGGCCCTCCTGGTCGTATTAACTGTGGCTGTGCTGGGTTTGCGCAATGTAACAGGAGCGCCCACGACCGGCTCTAGCTCTTCCCCTACAACATCGTCCGGTTTGCAGGGAACCGACCTGGCGGGCGTTCCTGCGCCTGCCTTCCAATTGCACGACCAGTTTGGCAATCTAGTCACGCTTGCGCAGTTCGCTGGTAAGCCGGTGGTACTCACTTTTATGTATACCCACTGCCCCGATGTATGCCCCGTCATGGCCGAGAGACTACATAGCGTCATGGTTGGTCTGGGCGCGGACGCACAACGTGTAGGGGTCGTTGCCATTAGCGTAGACCCGCGTGGTGATAGCGTTGCCAGCGCGCTCAACTTTTCGCAGGTTCACCACATGGTCAATTACTGGCATTTCCTGGTAGGAACGCAAGACGAACTCGCCCCTGTCTGGACGAAATACGCCATCGATGCGCAGCCAGTAGCAACCACCGTCAGTATGCATACCGCCATTCTCTACGTCATAGATAAGCAGGGCCACGAACGTGTGCTGCTGGACCAGGATTTCACGACCGCTCAACTGACGGGCGATTTGAAGACGCTCTTGAATCAGTAGCGTTAGCCATCAATATCTCTTATTCTGGTCCTTCTTCTGAAGTTTCGGGTGGATTCTGAGCTTCATCTGTAGTGCCGGGCGTTGCTGCTTGAGTTGTGGCAGGGGCCTCTTCCTGTCCCATCACCGCGTTTTGCAGTAAAAAGGAATTGGGAAGGGATATAGTACCCTTCTCATCACCAGTCGATTCTAGCACGGTGTACGTGCCGAGGGTTGAGCGGACTTTGCCGCTGTAGTCTCCCAGGGTGAGTTGCTGGCCGGGCTGGAAGTTCTGGCGAACGTAGTGACCGGCGATGACGTTGCGAGCTGCCTCGCGCGCGCCAAAGGCGAAGGTGAGCGCAATTGCCAGCCCGGTCGAAGCGATGATGATGGTCAGGCTGGTAGTGAGGATGGCTGTATCGATGCCCAGCGTGGAGACGGCCAGCACAATGACAAAGGCCAGCAGGGCATATTCGATAATCTTGCCCAAAGCTTTACTATACGTGATATTGATATTGCCTGCTACTGTTGTAATGGTATTGCCCAGGAAGCGAGCCAGCATCGAGCCGAAGATGATGATAATAGCCGCGCTGATCGCTTTTGGAATGAAGCGCAGCACATTTTGCAGAAGATCGGCTACGGCGGCTAGACCCATAAGGCCGACGGCAGATGTGGCAAAACTGAGCAGCAGGAAAAAGAATACAATCTGCGCAATTACTTCTGATAGTGGCACTCGTACACCTAATCCGCTTAAAGCGTTGGTTATCCCAGCGCGGTCGGCCAGTTGGTTGAAGCGAATTTGGCGGAAGACAGTGCGCAGAATCCAGCGCACTAAAGCGCTGATGAGATAGCCAACAATCAGGATAATCAAGCCATTGACGAAGAGAGGAATGAAATTGATAATGTCGGTCAGTATTTTAATGAGTGCATTAATTACAGGCTGAAAACTCATACTAAGACCCTCTTTCTCAAATGAACAGAGTGATTATGATGCCGTGCCTGGCCGGGGCTGACTTGCTCTGGGATCGATTAAGCCAGCTATGAGATTAAGAAATTCTACTAACCACAGAGCGAAGGTTGTTGAAGATAAATCCAGGAATTCTAAGCTGCTATACTGCGCCCGCACCTTTGCCAGCAGTCGCGCTTCGAAGCCAGCCGGGATACGTATATCCGCGTATTCGGCTTGCAAGCGCACCATGAATGCGCGTACCTGACGAACGATTTCTAGCTCTTGCTGGCATTCTGGACACTGCGGGAGCGCCGCTTCCGCCTCAACGCGCTGCTCCTCTGTGAGTGTGCCATCGACCAGGTCTGGTAAGATTTGGGCGAGTTCTTCGCAGTTCATGATTTACTCCTTTTTCGGCCTGGGTTTATCTCTGTTAACATTAGTGGATGTGGAAAATGATAGATAAATGCTGCCACAGAACTGACCGAACATCTCCTGGAAAGCCAGTCTTGCGCGATGAATACGCATCTTCACGGCGCTGAGGCCAGCTTCGAGCGACTTCGCAATTTCGTCGTAGCTGAGGTCGTTGAAATCTCGTAAGATCAGCAGACGGGCGTGTTCGCGTCCAAGTTGTTTGAGAACGCGATTGATACATTCCCTGAGTTCTTTTTGCATGACTTGCTCTTCTGGCGCTTTTTCGGACGGAGCCGGAAGATCGAACTGCTCCTTGTGTTCCTCGTCTTGCTTTTTTATGCGGGTACCAAAGGTAATATGCGTTTTACGTTGTCGTTGGATTTTATCGAGTGCATCTAAGGCGCTGTTGGTGGCGATGCGATAGAGCCAGGTCGAGAAGGCGGATTTCTGCTCAAACTTTTTCAAGCTATTAAACACTTTTACAAAGACTTCTTGCGTAATATCTTCGGCCTCTTCTTTATTGCCAAGCACGCGGTAGACGATAGTATAGACGCGGTTCATATGGCGTTGCACCAGCATTTCGTAACTGCGCGTATTGCCAGGTAATTCTGCTTTACAACGTGCCACCAGTTCCTCATCTGATAGTAATAGCGTGTTCATAATCTATTTTCCCTACAAGAACTATATACCTGCAAATGTGGATACAAAGCCAGCATTGCAGTATTATACTTTGAGTCATTCTAATTGTCTAGCTTAGGCGATTGCTATTTCAGGGCTTCTCAAAAGTCGAGTAAGCGGAGCATGGCAGAGGGGAGGCGTTAAGGCGACCGCAAGGGTCGCCTCTACTAGGACCACGTAATGGCTCCCCTAGCCGTCCTTAGTAGAGGCGACCCTTGCGGTCGCCTTGCTCGCCACCCACCACTTTTGAGAAGCCCTGACTGCTATTTTGCTTGCCGCCTACGGCGACCCTGGTTAGGGAAGAAGCTCGCAGGCTTCTTCTCCCAAACTGGCTCAAGGGTTATCGTTCGGGCATATCTATATACTTGAGTAATGAATTCAAGGTAGAGCGTCTGACGCGGTAAATCTCGCGCGCGCCACGATGAGGAAGCTTGATCGCTTCCATAGCGCCGACCTTAATCCAGCGGCGCACGGTTGCCTCGTTCACACGCAGGCGTTCCGCGACCTCTTGAACAGTTAATAATTCTTCTTTCTCAGCCATGAGAATACCTCCTGAGCAATACATACAAGTTGAATCGATAAAGGGCATGGGATGCAAAGGACAATGCATCCCACTGGAAAAAGGGTTGTGACCGGATAAGATTCCTGGACTGCTTGCATATTAAGCTATGCTTGCCTGGGACACTTCTGAAGTGCAATAGGGGCAGCGAGTAGCGTCAAGAGCGATACTGCTTTTGCAATAGGGACAATCGCGGGTGGTAGTAATAGCTGGCTCTTTCGCCTCTTCCGTTACCTTCGAGCGTGTCATGAGCGCGTTGACAGGGCGCACGACGAAGAAAAATACGACGAAAGCGAGGATCAAGAAACTGATGACAGCGTTGATGAATTGACCGATCAGAAACCTGCTGCCGTTGATGGTGAAGGAGAGATCGGGGAAGTTTACCTTGCCAAAGATGCCGATGAGCGGGGTTATAATATCGGCCACTAAAGCGGTGACAACGGCTCCGAATGCGACACCGATGATAATGCCAATGGCAAGGTCTACGACATTACCGCGCAGGATAAACGCTTTGAAGTCATTCAATAGTTTCATGGTTTGTTGCTCCTTTTTTAATCTTTCAGCCGACGACATTAAGAAGATTGCGTCTTGCGCCTAATTTGTCTGCAAGCGCTGTTATCCAGTGTCGTCTTCCAACTCTGTTCGCTCCATTTGAGCGATATGCCAGGTTAGACGGCATCTATAAAAAAAAGTCACAACGTAAATAAACGTAGATAGGTGAAAGGGACGCGAAATCGCGCCCCTCCACCTCTATCACCACTCGCGAATATCGACGAAATGGCCGGCAATAGCGGCGGCGGCAGCCATTGCGGGACTGACGAGATGGGTGCGCCCGCCGCGTCCCTGGCGACCCTCGAAGTTGCGGTTGCTGGTGGAGGCGCAGCGTTCGCCCTCGGCAAGCTGGTCGCCGTTCATGGCGATGCACATGCTGCAACCCGCCTCGCGCCACTCGAAGCCCGCCTCGCGGAAGATGTCGGCCAGCCCTTCCTCCTCGGCCTTGCGACGCACCTGGGCGGAGCCAGGCACCACCAGCGCGCGCACCGATGGCGCGACACGTTTGCCTTTGACGTAACGCGCGGCCAGGCGCAAGTCTTCCAGCCGCGAGTTGGTGCAGGAGCCAATGAAGACGGTATCTATGGCGATGTCGGCGATTTTCTGTTGCGGCGCGAGACCCATGTATTGCAGGGCGCGTTCGATAGTCCTGCGCGTTTCCGGATCGCTTTGCTGCTGCGGGTCGGGAATAGCGCCAGATATATCGGCCACCATGCCCGGATTGGTTCCCCATGTTACCTGCGGTCCCAACGACTCAATGTTTACTTCATGCACTGTATCGAAGCGAGCATCGGGGTCGCTGGCAAGTTGTCGCCACGCGGCTACCGCCTGCTCGAACATCTCGCCCGATGGCGCGTAGGGGCGACCTTTGATATAGGCGAAAGTGGTTTCGTCAGGAGCGACCATACCGGCGCGCGCGCCCATCTCAATCGCCATATTGCAGAGTGTCATGCGCCCTTCCATCGAGAGATTTCGTATAGCCGAGCCGCTGAACTCGATGATATGGCCTGTGCCAACCCCTGTACCCAGGTTGCCAATGATGCCTAATGCCAGGTCTTTGGCGGTCACACCGGGCGCAAGCAGTCCCTCGACGCGGATATTCATGGTTTTGGGCTTCTGTTGCAACAGGCATTGCGTCGCCAGGACGTGTTCGATCTCGCTGGTGCCGATGCCGAAGGCCAGAGCGCCCATCGCGCCATGTGTCGAGGTATGTGAGTCGCCGCATACGAGAGTCATACCGGGCAGAGTAATGCCCAGTTCAGGCCCGATGACATGCACGATGCCTTGTTTGGCAGATGCCATATTAAAAAAAGTAATGGTATATTCGCGCACGTTGCGTTCAAGTGTCGTGATAGTTTCATGCAGCGCCGGGTCGACCACGTCGAGCATACGTCGCCCAGGCGTGGTTGGTATATTGTGATCGAGTACAGCAATCGTTCCCTCTGGCTTGCGCACCGTGCGCCCGGACGCTTTCAGGCTGGCGAATGCCTGTGGCGATGTGACCTCATGCACCATGTGACGATCAATGTAAAGCACGGCGGACTCGCCCGGCACATCGCGCACAATATGGGCATCCCATATTTTCTCAAACATGGTTTTTGGCATTTTGGGTCTCCTGTTATTTTATTTCCCCATTTTCAGGTTGGCATACCCCGTAGGGGCGGGGG
>JBOGTO010000559.1:0-41337 GCA_050695155.1 Ktedonobacteraceae bacterium | reverse complement strand
TCTCCTCCATCAACTGTTCGAGCCAGGAGACAAGGACTTGCCAGCCTGCAGGCATCCCCAAGAGCAAGCGACACGCCCCACCGAGGCTTTTGGCGCTCAGGGCGGCGGCCAGTTGCACAAAGGGATGTTCTGCCGGGTGAGATGTTGCCAGTTCCAGGTTATACTCGTCCCAGGCATGTTGCAGCACCGAGCGGAGCTGACCAGATTGACCAGGGAAAAGTGTTGTAAGGTAGAGGGCTGCAGGCAGCAGAAACACCCGTGTTGCCGGGGCGCTCATGCGCCCGCCTGTACCCGTTCCGCCATCCGGTTGCAAGGGATGGCTGGGGGCCTGTTGCTCATGGGCAAAGCGGTCGAGATAGGAGCCGGGCAGGGTCATCACAAGTAAGTGTTCAGCCGGGCGTAACCGCGCATGTTGTAAAAGATCGGTGAACCATTCAAGATGCGTAATTGGCTCTTCGGAGGTCATGCCCATTGCTACTCCGACCATCATCACATCATTGAGAAGTGTTTGCAAGAAAGCAGGATCGGAAGATTCTTCCCCGTTTGGCAACGTCAGCTTCTTGGCTGCTGCTATCTTGCGCACAATGTCATTGAGGGCTGCGGGGTCGGTGCTGTCCAGCGGGTAGATAGTCACACGCCCTTCATCATAGCTACTACAGAAGCCGAGATCGCAGAAGACGCGCACCGCAATCACTGAACCGCCCATGCCAGCCCAGATAATATGGCGCATCCCGCGTTGCCAGATGTCGCGTGCCTCTGCCTCGAGTTCCTCCAACTGTGCCGGATCGGCGAGCAGACGCGCTATACCCTCGACCCAATCGAGTTTGAGTACACCATCTTCACTGCCTAATGATGCCATCAGGCCATCGCGCCGCCGCAACTGGCCGACGGCATCGTCCGCGATCAATTGTTGGAGGGCGGCTCGTCTGGCGTTGTTATTCGTCATTCGCGCAATCTCCCTCCCCTATATGCCGCGAGCGCGGTAGAGCATCTCACCGGCGTGTGGGACGTAAAGTATCCCTTCCTTTTCGCGTCCCATCCATGCTTCAGGATCTATCTCCCGATAATCAGCGTAGCCCAGGTTGATGCGTCGGCAGCGTTCCTCTGGAATACTGGTAGCCAGTGTCACAGTGATGCGCGGCGTTTCGATGCCACTCGCGGCGTCGTAGGTTCCCGTTCCCTTAACATGTGTGCTATGTGCCAGAATGCTTCCGGGCATGTGTTGAAAACGATCCCACTGTTTGACGAAATACTCCTTGACATGGTAGCCGACCTCGTCAATCAGCTTGCCATGCGTGTAGGAGACCTCAGTGATATGCGGAGCATAGATAATGACTTCGCCCCCATCAGTAATCGCCGGTTCGGTTTTATACATGGACTTGGCTGCCGTCCACAGGTCGTCGTACATCTCCGCCGGGGCGGAGAGTACCTTACGAAAAGGACGATCCACATAGGTGATATTGAGCTGCGCCGAAAGGTCTACCGCCTGGCTCCAGGCGTCAGCATGAGAGCCAATGTAAAGGCCATGAAGGTCCTGGCCTTGCATCACCATTGCCAGGCAAAGGAGCGGACGTGGCACGAATTCTGCCGCGCGGGTGATGATGCGCCGGACGGGGGTATCCTTGACGCCGATAGTGCGCATACTAGTCACCAGCGCACCTAACCAGTGAGTAAAATTGATAATATCCGGGCCTGCGATGCCAGGAAAAAGGTACTTGGCTCCCCCTGAGAAACCGGCGACCTCGTGAGGAAAGACCGGCCCACAGATCAGCACAAGGTCATACTCGAAGATCAAGCGATTGAGCGTGATCGGCACATCACCGGCAAGCAATCCACCTGTCAATTCGCCTGCCTCGGCGCGCGAGATGACCCCAATGGTCTGAAGCATCTGCGAATTGGCCCAGTCGTGGTTGAAGATGCGCACGTTGGGATAGCGCTCTGCTCGTTCGCTAGCCGTCACGCCTACCAGGTGGTCAATAGCCTCTTGTCGCATGGGTGGATGGGTTCCCAGGGCAATGAGGTAATCGAGTTGTGCGACACGTCGTCCAAATTGCTCGTAGAGCAGCTGAAACATCAGAGGAATCGGAGCCGTGCGCGTCCCATCAGGGATAATCACCAATACACGCTTATGGGTAGGGTCAAGCCCCGCTCCTACGAGTAACTCCTCATCTGCTGAAGCGAGCAGTTCTTGTATGTCCTCAGTCGTCAACGTTGCGGTCGTTGAACCTTTTCCTAAAACCATGATGCGTTCATCTCCCTTCTAAACGCCGCTGAAGGATGCGAATCCGCCGTCAACCGGTATCACCGCGCCTGTGACGAAGACCGAAGCCGGACTTACCAACCAGAACAATATTCCAAGTAAATCCTCTGGTGTGCCTAATCGACCCATTGGTGTATGATCAATAATGGTCTGTCCTCGCACAGTCATGGCTCCGCTCTGAGCGTCAACCATCAAATAGCGATTCTGTTCGGTAAGAAAGAAGCCGGGGGCGAGGGCATTGACCCGGGTGCGTGGGCTGTACTCCTGCGCCATATACGTTGCCAGCCATTGGGTGAAGTTGGCGACGGCTGCCTTAGCTGCGCCGTAGGCCGGTACATGGGTCAGGGGCCTCAGAGCGGTCATAGAGATAACGTTGACGATACAGCCCTGCCCGCGCTCTGCCATGCCACGTCCAAAGGCCTGACAACTCTGGAAAGTTCCGGTAAAATTTAGTCCGAAGACGTGATTTGCGGCCTCCGCTTCCAGGTCAAAGAAAGTTTGTCTGGCTGATGTGGTAGCCGCAGGGGAGTTGCCACCCGCGGCATTGATCAGAATATCCACCGGGCCGAAGGCGCTCGTGACCTGCTCCCTGCTTTGCTCAAGCTCTGTACGGCTCAGCACATCGCAGGCGATACCGAGAGCCGAGCCGCCTTCGGCCTGAATCGTCTCGGCCACCTTTTGCGCGGTCTCTATATGATGGCCCAGGATGGCGACCTGCGCGCCTGCCTGCGCAAGGGCAGAGGCCATAGCACGTCCTAAGTGGCCGCTGCCCCCCGTTATAACGGCGGTACGTCCTCGCACGTCGAAGAGCGCTTGCAGATCGAAACTCTTCTCAAGCATACCACCTCCGAATATCCTATAGCCATAGGATATAAAAACATATCAACAACCAACACAGAAAACAAGCACTTCACAACCCCTACTGACGCAACCTGTAACGCTGCACCTTACCAGTACCAGCACGCGGTAACGCATCACAGAACTCAATGGCACGGGGGTACTTATAGGGCGCAATACTCTGCTTGACAAAGTCCTGCAACGTCTGAACCAGGGTAGCATCCCCGACATAGTCGGGTCTGAGTACTACAAACGCCCTGATGATCGTCCCGCGTTGTGGATCAGGTGCGCCAACAACAGCGCACTCCGCCACAGCAGGATGCATGAGCAAGGCTCCCTCGACTTCCGGCCCCGCCACATTGTAGCCAGCCGTGATAATCATGTCATCTGTACGGGCCTGGAACCAGAAGTAGCCATCCTGATCCATCAGATAGGCATCGCCAGTAAGATTCCAACCATGCTGAACGTAGGTACGCTGGCGCTCGTCGGCCATGTAGCGGCACCCGGTTGGTCCTTTCACAGCCAATCGCCCAACCGTGTCAGGTGGCAACTGCTGACCACTTTCATCAACAATACGCGCTTCGTAGCCCGGTATCACCTTGCCAGTAGCGCCGGGGCGCACTTCAGCGCCAGCAGAGGCGATGAAAATATGCAGCATCTCGGTAGAGCCAATACCATCAACGATCTCGATGCCCGTCGCATCGCGCCAGAGTGTGCGTGTCGAAACCGGCAGCGCTTCACCCGCCGAAACACACTGTTGCAGTGTCGAGATGTCAAACTGATCAGCAAGCCCCGCCATCTGGCGAAAGAAAAGCGGGCTTGACCACGCGATGGTCGCGCGATACTTGTTGATGCCCACAAGCAAAATTCCAGGCGTCAGTTTTTCCAGCAAGACCGTCGCGGCACCCACACGCATTGAAAAGATGAGCAGCGCGCCAAGTCCAAAGGTAAAGGCCAGTGGCGGCGTTCCGATACAAATATCGTCAGGGGTCATGTGAAGAATCGATTTGGGGAAGCAATCGCAGACCGCGAGGATATCACGATGAAAATGCATAGTTGCCTTCGGCTGGCCTGTCGAGCCGGAGGTAAAGGCGATCAGCACTGTATCTTCAGCGGCAGTATCCACCGCGCTGAAAGGCTCGTTCCAGGCTGACATGCGCGCCTCAAGCCCCTCGGCGGAAGCATCGTTGAAATACACAATCTGTTGCAGCACCGGACAACGCTGCTGTGCTGCTTGCAGTTCAGCATCCAATCGCCTGTCGCAGATAGCAGCGCTGATTTGCGCTTTCTCAATGATGTCTACCAGTTCTTTTTCACGCAACAGAGACATGGTCGCTACTACGATCAGCCCGGCTTTGGCGATGGCGCACCAGCAAACAGCCATCATAGTATTGTTGGCGCTGCGCAGTAACACGCGATTACCAGGAACCAACCCCATATCGTGCGTCAATACATGGGCTACTTTATCTACCTGCTCCTGCATCTGTGCATAGGTCAGAGTGCCACCTTCGCCGATAATCACCGGGCGATCGCCATGCCCCTGCTGAACATGCCTGTCCAGCAGTTCAACAATGCAATTCAAGCGCTCTGGATACTGCACTTCGGGGATAGTGAAGATCAGATCGGGCCACTGGTCGCGCGGCGGCAGATTGTCATTCGCAAAGGTGTCAACGTGAGATGAATACACGGTCATCGTGTTCCTCCTTTTGTACATACGTTGTACGTCCAGATTACTATCTATTTCTTATCGCGTCCTACCAACTCACGGGCGATAATGACGCGCTGGATGTGACTGGTTCCCTCGTAAATTTGCAGTCCTTTGATGTCACGGTAGTAACGTTCGACGGGATATTCATTAGAGTAGCCGCGATTACCATGTAACAGCACTGCCTGAGAAGCAGCGTTCATAGCCGCCTCGGTTGCAAAAAGTTTGGCTATGGAAGTGGCCTTAGTAGCGGGCAGCCTCTGGTCTTTGACCCAGGCGGCGCGATAGACCAGCAAACGAGCCGCTTCCACACTGGCAGCCATATCGGCCAGGGTAGCCTGTACCATCTCGAAATCCGCTATGCGCTGGTTGAACTGGCGACGCTGTGTAGTATAAGCAACGCAGGCATCCAGGCACGCCTGCGCCACGCCAACCGCGCCAGCCGCTACACCAATACGTCCGCGATCAAGAGCAGACATGGCAACCTTGAAACCCTCGCCTGGTTGACCGAGCAGAGCGCTTCTGGGTACGCGGCAATTTCTCAATGTGATATGCGCATGTTCTGACGCGCGATGTCCCAACTCTTTACCCGGCATTGGCAGGCGATGAAGGCCAGGATTATCGGTTTCAACTAGAAAAGCACAGATACCCTTATGCTTTAGCGACCTATCCATAGTGGCAAAGACAATAGCGAGATTGGCGCTGATACCATTCGTGATCCAGATTTTCTCACCATTGAGAATGTAGTGATCTCCATCGTCTCTGGCGCTAGTCTCCATACTGGCGGCATCGGAACCTGCCTCCGGCTCGGTCAGGGCATAACAGCCAATCCACTCCCCGCTGGCGAGCAGAGGCAAATAATGGCGTTTTTGTATCTCCGTTCCCCAATCCTGAATACAAAGCGAGACCAGGCTGGCGTGAACGGTCAGAAAACCACGCACTGAGGAGTCTACGCGGCCCAACTCTTCGCACAGCAGCGCATAACTGACGCAATCCATACCGGAGCCACCGTAGGCCGGGTCAACCGATCCTGCAAGGAAGCCCAGTTCCCCCATACGCTTCACCAGGTGCAGGGGAAACTCGCCCTTTTCGTCGGCTTCGCGCGCAATGGGCGCAACTTCTCGTTCGGCAAACTGACGCGCCTGTTGCTGTACCTCTTGTTGGGCTGGAGTCAGCGTGAAATCCATAGCTGTCCCTCTAGTGTGCGACGACCGCCATTCCCTCAATTTCGATCAGCGCCTCGTCCTGGAAAAAGCGTGAAATCTCAAAGAGCGCCATCGCCGGATAGTACGAGCCAAAGAACGTGCGATGCACCTGCCCCAGTTGCTTGAGATGTACCAGGTAAGTGTCGCGGTCGCGCACAAAAATATTGAGTTTGGTGATGTCCTGCATCTTGCCACCCGCCGCCTCGACAACTACCTGCAGATTGCGCATGATCTGCTCGTACTGGGCAACGATATTTCCGGGCGCAACAATACGCCCCTCAGCATCGCTTCCCGTCTGCCCTGCCAGGAAGAGCAAACTACCACCCGTAACGGCAATACCATGACTGAATCCCGCAGGCCGTGCCAGCGACGGCGGATTAATAATCTCTTTTTCCATAACTCATTCCTCAGCGTTTGAAATTATTGTATCATGCTTTGCGCTGCCTGGCCTGAAACGCTTCATAGAACTTGTGGTGATCGTTCCCCATCAGCATCAGGGCCTGAGCCTGGGCCTCGGCTTCGATGGCGGAAACCAGGTCCATATTAAGTTCCTGATTGAGCATTCGCTTGGTCATGGAAATCGCCAGCGTGGGGCCATCGGCCAGACGCTTCGCCCACTGCTGCGCGGCTGGCAACAGTTCTTCATGAGGAACAACACGGTTCACGAGGCCGAAGCGTTCGGCGGTAGCAACATCGATGGTATCACCCAGCAGGAGTAGTTCAAAGGCACACCCCATGCCTACTACATGTGGCAGGAGGTAGCCCGCGCCCATGTCCGCGCCCGTCAAGCCGACTTTGGTGAAAAGGAAGGCGAAACGCGCCCGTTCGGAGGCAATGCGCAGGTCGGAGGCCAATGCAAGCACAGCTCCCGCCCCGGCGGTCATGCCGTTGAGCGCGGCTATAATGGGCTTATCGAGCGTTCGCATATTTTGTACAACTGCCCCGGTCATGCGCGTAAATTCCAGGTGTCCCTGCATATCGCGCTTGAATAGCTCGCCAATAATCTCATGCACATCGCCGCCCGAACAGAAATTGTCTCCCGCACCCGTGAGAATTACGGCGCGTACCGTATCGTCGCTACGCAATGCCTCAAAGAGGTCGCGCAATTCGGCATACACTTTGAAGGTGAGCGCGTTCATTACCTCTGGACGGTTGAGCGTGATTGTAGCGACTCCACCGGCAACTTCATAGAGGAAATCGTAAGCCATTGCTATCCTCCAAGTTAAGACATGATGCCGCCGCCATCGATATTGATGGCCTGCCCGGTAATGCCCTTACTGCTATCCTGCGCCAGGAAGACGGCGATCGATGCCACCTCTTCCGGCTCGATCAGGCGGCGCTGCGGACTGGACTTTGCCAGCGTTTCGCGCGCCTGCGCCTCGCTCATGCCCGTGCGGGCGGAGATATTGGCAACGCTCCCATCGGTCATGGGCGTATCCACATAGCCGGGGCAGATGGCGTTGACCGTGATGTTATAGGGCAGCAACTCTACGGCCAGAGCGCGCGTCAGACCCAGTACGCCATGTTTGGCAGCGGTATACGCAGCGATGTAGCCACCGCCCACGCGAGAAGCGATAGAGGCGATCGTGATGATGCGGCCAGAGCGTTGTTCAACCAGCCTGGGCGCAAAAGCTTTTGACACATAATAGACGCTGGTCAGGTTGACAGCCAGCATACGATGCCAGAGTTCATCTGAATGGTTGAGGAATTTATGGCTACCAGCGTTGCCAGCATTGTTGACGAGGATATCGACTCCGCCCAGCCCTTCGATCAGCGTGGATGCCATGTATTTTACCTGCTCAGGGTCTGTGACATCGCAGGAGACCGCCAGGCTGCGACGACCCAACGCCTGAATTTCAGCGACAAGTTTATCGAGTTCCGCGCTGGTTCGCGCTGTTACCGCAACATCCGCGCCAGCATGAGCAAGCGCAAGCGCGATGCTACGCCCGATGCCACGTCCTGCGCCCGTGACGACAGCGCGTTTTCCTGCAAGAACGAGAGTTTGATCGCCTACCATAAGACTATTGCCTCCAAATTTTTGTGTGTGTGGTTGTTCTTATGCGTCTGAGGGCTCGACAATGCACAGATCAGCGCGGCCAGCCGCGATGATCGTATTCACTTCGTCGCTGGTGGTCAAATAGCCTCCGACGATGGTTGGTATACCGGCCTCATTGCGGATACGATCACTATAGGCAGTCAGGAAACCACGCCCGTAAGTCGGTTCGCTATCGCTGGTGGTCTGGCCTGCTTGCACCGCAATTATATCACAACCGCGCTCCTTCAATGCCCCGGCAATCACGATGGCATCTTCGATGGTCATGCCGCCTTTGACGCAGTCGCTGGCATTAAGCGCAACCGACAACGGTTTATGCTCCGGCCAGCAAGCTCGCACCGCATCGAAGACCTCCAACGGGTAACGCATACGCTGTTCCAACGCTCCACCGTATTCATCGCCGCGTTGATTGCTCAGTGGCGACAGGAAGCTCGCCAGCAGGTAGCCATGCGCCATATGTAGTTGCAGCATGTCAAACCCTGCATCGGACGCAAGTTGCGCGGCTTGCACAAATTCGTCCCGCACCCGCTCCATATCCGCACGATCCATCTCTATGGGAACCTGGCTGATAGGAGTGTATGCAATGGGCGACGGCGCGAGCAACGGCCAGTTGTCAATTAGCAGTGGCCTATCCAGCCCACTCAATAATCTGGGTCGTGTTGAGCCGCGACGCCCGGCATGATTCAATACGATAGCGATGCGCGAGCATGTTTCGCTATGCAGACTCTCGTTCAATCGTGTCCATATAGCGCAATGCTGCGGACTATAAATGCCAGGACAATTGGGCGTGATGCGCCCCCTGGCTGATATAGCTACGGGACTGGTTAGCACGAATCCCACGCCGCGCCGGGCTAAAGCATTGATTATTTCACTGTATCTCTCTCCCTGTGTTGGTTCCTGCACAGGATTATCACCATAACCAGGAGTCATCGCCAGCCTGTTAGGAAGCTCCATTGAACGCACTATGAAAGGGCTAAACATAGGCGCGGGCGAGAAAATAGGATTGATTGTCCCATGCGGCGCACTGTCCCCGGTCGCTTGCTGTGTAACTTCACAGGCTTTCTGCGCGTGCCAGCGATCAACCGCTTCACCAAAGCGCACATCGCGGAAGCGCAGGTCATCATAGGTGATCCTGCCACTGCGTGTGAGCAACTGAAAGGCGAATTGCACCGGTTCCAGACCAAGATAGCGTTTGATGGTCTCAAAATAGGTCTGGCTCTCAGAGGCAGCGTGCTGGAAGACCTCAACAACTGGCTTACGCTCCAATTCATAGGCATTGAGCGCGGTTTCGAGGTCGTCGTGTTGTTCGAGCGTACCTGCCAGCGCGATAGCATCTTCCATCGCCAGCTTGGTGCCTGACCCGATGGAAAAATGCGCGGTATGAGCGGCATCGCCCAGCAAAACGATGTTGTGATGATGCCAGTTCCTGGTTTTGAGCGTAGGAAAGCTGATCCACTTTGAGTTATTAGAAAGCAGTTTCGCGCCATTCAGATGTTCTGCAAGCAAATGCTGGCAATAGGCAAGACTCTCCTCTTCGCTGGCTTTATCCAACCCGGCATTGAGCCAGGATGCTTCGTCGCATTCGATTAGAAAGGTACTGGCTGTGCCACTGTAAGGGTAAGCATGAACCTGGAACAGGCCATGTTCGTTCTCGCGGAAAATAAAGGTGAAGGCGTCGAGTACCTTATTTGTTCCCAGCCAGATATATCTGGCTTTGCCATACTCGATAACAGGTTTGAAATGCCCGGCGAAGGTCTTGCGTACCGCGCTGTTAAGGCCATCAGCCGCGATCAGTAAATCATACCCGCCTAATTGCGCAATATCATTGATCTCTTCGCTAAAGCGCAAAGCGATACCTATTTCCCGGCAGCGTCCCTGCAAAATCTTGAGCAGAGACATACGCGCAATACCGGCGATGACGTGGCCTCCGCAGCGTATCGTTTCGCCACGATAGCGTACATCGATAGCATCCCATTTTACAAACTGGTTGGTGATTTGTTCGTATGATTTGTAATCGGCGCGTTGAAATGAAGCAAGCGTGCGGTCAGAAAAAACCACGCCCCAGCCGTAAGTCACATCAGCAGCGTTGCGTTCGATGATTGTAACATCGTGCGCTGAATTGGCCTTCTTAATGAGCAGACCGCTATACAGTCCCGCAGGGCCACTGCCGAGAATAGTAATCTTCATCGCGCGCTCCTGCCCAGCCCGACCAGTACTTCGGCCAGTCGCTCTAGCTGCAAAATATCAGGGATAGTGGGGAAAAGCACCAGATCATCACAACCTGCCTCCTCATAGCCTCGTATAAATCCGGCGATTTCCTGAGGAGTGGTGAGCATCCATGAAGCGATTCTTTCAGCGACTGGCCCGGCGAAAGAATAGTATTCGCGCATATAGCGATACCCGGCCTGTATCTCTGCATCAGTGCCAAGCGCGAAGTAGGCTTGCGCCCATATCTGGGGCTTGCCGGGTCGTCCCATATCTCTCCATGCTGCGCGCGCCTTGTCGGCTCCGCGCGCGAACACTCTGGGAGGCCCACCGCCATGCACATAGCCATCGGCATAACGCGCCATGCGAGCATAGCCCTGATCGCTTAATCCACCTATCAGGAGATCGGGGCCGCGCGGGCGCACTGCTTTCGGGCCAACCGCGCTATGCTCCCAGAGTGAACGCAGTGCCACCAGTTGTTCGGTGAGGCGCCTGCCCCTGCTGCGATAGTCGATACCTGCCACTTCGTAATCTTCATGGCGCGCTCCAACCGCCAGCCCTAATACCAGCCTGCCCTGTGAGAGTGCATCAACCGTCGCGGCAACCTTAGCAAGCAGAGCATTATTATGCAATGGTCCAATCACAATAGTGGTTGCTAGCTTGACGCGCTGCGTGATGGCAGCAACGGCAGCCAGTGTGGTAAGCGGCTCGAAGCTATCATAGGCGAGCCGGTCGATTACGCCCAGGCTCGCAAAGGGTCCTTCGTCCGCTCGCTTCGCCCAACTCAAAATAAGCTGGCTATCTGCGCCCGCCATACCCGAAGGTAGCCCGACTCCAATCCGCATATGCGCAACCCCCTTAATGCAAAACGCTCGTTGATAAGAGATTGCTTAGAGTATCGCACAAAATCGATAGATGGCTCAAGAGACCGCGTAAAAAGATTGACATAACATCATCTCCATGCTACCATATAAATATATCGTAACACGATAATATCGTAAAGCGATATAAAAACTGTGCTGTTGTTCTTAGTTTTTCAGAGAAAGGTAGGAACTTCACAATGGCTCAATATGCCACACCTTCAGATCGTACAGAAGTTGTAGAACCCGTAGAGGGTTCCAGTCCCCTTACTGTTGCCAATCCCCTTCCCCTGGGTTTGGGCGCTCTTGCATTCACTACAGCCATCATTGGTTGCTCATATGCAGGATTCATCATTCCATCAATACGCACAGGTACCACTCTTGTTGTCGCCTTCGCGCTTTTCTATGGAGGACTTGTCCAGATTCTTGCGGGTATGTGGGAATTTAAAAGAGAGAACACCTTTGCTGCTACTCTCTTCTCCTCGTATGGCGGTTTTCTAGTTGCCTTCGGCATCATTTTTATGCCAGAGTCCAGTATATTCCACGCGCTCAACACTTCCACTGTAGACTTTCAGCAGGCGCTTGGTCTACTCTTCCTGTGTTGGACGATCTTTACGGGAGTACTCTTCATTGGCAGTTTGAGGAGCAGTGGCGCTCTTGCCCTGACGATGATCCTACTATTCATCGCCTTCCTCTTCCTGACTATTGGAACATTTGCCGGTTCCAATGGGGTCTTACTGGCTATTGGTGGCTGGTTTGGGGTAGCAACTGCAATCGTTGGATGGTACACAGCGTTAGGCGGTTTGCTCCATTCGATCAATAGTCCTATCACTCTGCCAATGGGTCTGATACGTATGCGTTAATGTGTCTGGCCGCCTCTCGTGGCAATGGTAAAGAGGAGAGGCAAGCAGGCTAATTTACAAGCCTGCTTGCCTCCCTTTTTTTACAAGATAATTGACAATGGAACATTCGTTCAGTATACTTGTTCTATGCACACGATGATTAAGCCTGACACTATCACAAGGCTCGCTCAACTGGGAGATGCTACGCAGTTTGAGCCATCCGGCGATCGGCCTATGATGGAGCGGAGGCGCTCGCCCTATCAATCACATAGTCTGGCGGAGTGCATAACCAACGTTTCGACGCCAACGGGGAGCAAACCCATCCTCAAGGCCATGCTGACAACAGCGTGCGAGCGCAACTGCTTCTATTGTCCTTTCCGCGCTGGACGCAGCAAAACGAAGCGTATGACTTTCTCAGCGGATGAAATGGCGGGCGCGTTTGATACATTGCAGCGCGCTGAGCGGGTGCAGGGCATATTTCTTTCCTCTGGCATCATCAAAGGTAGCGTGACCACGCAGGATAAGATTATCGATACTATCGAGATCATTCGCCATCGTTACCAGTACGATGGGTATATTCACCTCAAGATTATGCCGGGTGTGCAGTATGAGCAGTTGTACCGCGCTATGCAACTGGCTGATCGTGTCTCAGTCAACCTCGAGGGACCCACACAGGATCGTCTGAATTCCCTGGCACCTAAGAAGGATTTCAGCAACGAATTGCTCAAAATGTTGCGCTGGGCAGAAGTGATTCGTCGCGCAAACCCGCATCAGAAGCTGGCGCGCACGGTAACACAATTTGTTGTTGGCGCGGTAGGCGATACCGACCATGAGCTACTCTCCCTGAGCGAACGACTTTACCGGCACGCGGGTTTGACACGCGCCTATTACTCCGGCTTTAGCCCGGTTGAGCAAACGCCCTTTGAAAACCTGGTTCCGACCGATCCCCTGCGCGAATTTCGTCTGTATCAGGCCAGTTTCCTGCTGCGTGACTATGGTTGGAGCATCCACGATTTAGATTTCTTGCTAGATGGCAACCTGCCAACGCAAATCGATCCCAAACGCGCCTGGGCGGAAAGACACCTTCGTCAATCTCCTGTAGAAATAATGACAGCTGAACGAGCGCAACTGCTTCGTGTGCCGGGTATTGGCCCAATAGGAGCAAATAGGATTATCCACGCCAGACGCCAGGGCCGTATTGATGATCTTTCGCATCTACGCAAACTACAGATTCGCGCTCCTGAGCAAGCCGCACCTTATATTTTGCTGGATGGTCATAGGCCAGCTGTGCAGATGAGCCTCTTCTAGTGCCGATTAGCGTTCCTCGCACCGAATCCAGCGTGGTTCGATATTCTCAATCGGCTGATCGAATAAGCCAGCTTGTTCTATGCGAAAAAGCTGCTCGAAATCTTCAGGGGCGAAGGCTTTGCGCAGGCGAGCCGCATATGAGGTTACCAGTACACTGAGGTAATGCTCAACATTATAATCGCGGCGGTCTCCCACGATTTCGCGTATGGATGGCGCGGCGCTAGCTTTTTGTGTGGTATTGGCTTGCTCGCGATTCTGCTCGATGGTGGTATCCTGCGAGTCTTCTGGCAGCCAGACATAGGCTTTACCACGAGCGCGATAGAATCGTACACGCTCGCCCGGAATCCAGCGAGATCGACCGGCGGCCAGCAGCGCTTCGTACTGTGGTTCAGGATGTGATGTACGCGAAGACAGGTAGGCTTCCGGCGTCTTGGAAAGCCGTACCCGCGATCCCATTTCAGAAGCTGGCAAGGCGCAACCGCGAATAGCCATCACCGTATCAAGGAAAGCACTACGTAATCCAGGTATATCATTGGTAAGCAAACATAACAGAGCCTTGCGCAGAAAGCGGTTGCCGAATGGCTCCGAGCGACTGGAACGTAGAGCTACGCCGCGCACGACCAACTGCCCGTTGTAGGTGAGGAGGGCGTAGTTTTTGACTTCGTGACTGAACATGGCGCGGTAGCGTCCCTCGTACTCAAGCCGGATGCCCTGCGGCAACTCAGCGCCGACCTGTGCCACCAGTTCGCGCTCCTGCTCCTCGCTCCAACTGGCAGGCACGGCGAAATACACACCGTCGGTATCGGCTTCTATCAACGCCATACCACGCCCGCGCAGCGCATCTACCACTTGTGTGAGTATTTCGCGCCCGCGCCGGGTCACTTCGTCGGCGGCGTGGCTATCAGCAAAAAGCGCCATTGAACCCGCCCCCATATACCCGTAAGCAGAATTGATGAGTATTTTCATAGCGGCCTGGGTTGCCTCGTGATGATTGGCCTCGACCGAGCCGGGGAGTGCGGATTTCGCGGCTGCCTTGTGCGTCAATCTCAAATCGGTCAATCTATCCACAAGGCTGAGCAGCGCGCCCAGGCGGTCGCAGGCCGGGCCAATCTGGAAGGTACGCATGAGCGATGGATACAGCGAGGCAACATCGCATTTTACGACATGTTCTGCCACACCTTCCGCATAGAGATGCACCGCGCCACCCTCGTGTAAACCATATCCCGCTGCTTGCGCTGTATGCTGGTGCGGCAGAGCGGCCCCGGAACGCAAATAGGCGCGTACCAGCATCGGTTCGAGAATGCCCATCGCTGGACCAGCCGAGGCCAGGCGTTCATAGCGACGAGGAGCCATACTTGCCAGGGCAAAGGGCGCGCCCAGCAAACGGCGCGAAAGCCCATCGACTTCGGTCACATCATCCAGCGCATAGCGGCGCACCAGCTCAGGATCGCGGCGGTAGGTGTCATATATAGCGGCACCTTCCAGGTACACACGGTCGGGCGAGGCGATGCCGAAGTAACGCGCAACGTCTTTCAAGCCATGTCCGGGCATATCGCGTACCACGAAGTCGTGACGGCGCACCGCGTCCAGCGTATCGATCAACTCGCGCCCGGCCAGGCTATAGCGCACTCGTTTCCGCGCCTCCGGGCCAATCGCCAGGGTCTCCTCGCGCCGTTCCAACAACGTGGGGCCGCCTGAGCGACCGATGCGCAGGGGGATTTTATGCACAGATGCACGGTGTTCTAAAAAGGGCAGATCAAAACCGAAGAGGTTATGATTCTCGATCACATCGGGGTCGCATTCACGGATGAGGGTACACAGATCAGCGATGATACGCGCCTCATCTTGCGGTTGTGGAGCTTCCAGTATGGTAGCCAGGCCGCGATTATCGCGCGCGGAAATCAAAAAAATACGCCCATTTTGTGGTTCGAGCGAAGTAGTCTCAAGGTCAAATTGCAGGCGGTGCAAATCTTCATAACTCAAACCCCTGAAATAGACGCGCCCGCTCGCCATAAGATATTGCTCAACGGGACCCACCTGGTGATATTCGTTCTCCAACTGGTTAATGCTCGTCACATTGCGTTGTAATCTCTGCGATGCGCCGCGCAGCACTTCGCGCTCAAGCAACCGGCCATCTGCTGAAGAGAGCAGGTAGCGATAGCTCCCTTCATCACCATCTAACTCGCGGTACGTGATACGCGCTCCCGAAGTGGAAGTGGAGTGCAGGGATGCGCCTATATGTGCCAGATCGTCCAGAGAAGTAGCAAAGAACCAGGGGCGAAAACGCTCTCTTTGGCTGGTGACATGTTCGCCCTCGCGCCTCCAAATGATAGCCTCGCCTGAGCGATTGGCCCAGACGGAAACAATGCCCGGCATGGGGTCCCAGCCAAACAGGTATTCGTCTTCCAGTTGAGTTTGCGAAGGGCCTGCGTGTTGCATATCGCTCCATTTTCTGATGTATCCAGGAACATTTATTCCAGTATATCATGAATGATATGTGCGCGACAAGCCGAATTTATGAGGGGCAAGCACACCAGGGCTTGACAGAACGGCTTGACAGTAGTAGTTTAACTCTTATTCCAAACAGGGAATAATACATCCAGTTTCCTGTACGTAAATGACGCTCTGGCCTTATTTTTTTAAGACGGTCTGTATTGGCCGTCTTTACTGCTTAGTGGCAACTTATTTTTTGAGGGAAGCGTACCATGAAACCTCCACGTTTTCACTATTGCTCGCCACGTATCCTTGACGAGGCGCTTGTGCTGCTCGACCAGTATGGCGACGAAATCAAAGTTCTGGCAGGAGGGCAAAGTTTTGTTCCCCTGCTCAATATGCGCCTGGCCGCGCCAGCCTACATCGTAGACATCAACCACATTTCCGAATTGCATTACTACGAGACAGAACCCGACTACCTGGCAATAGGCGCGATTGCTCGCCAACGGCAGATCGAGCGTTCGCTGCTGGTACAGGAGAAGCACCCTATGCTCGTGGAAGTTATTCAGCATATCGGGCATATGCAGATACGCAATCGCGGAACCGTGGTAGGCAGCATTGCGCACGCCGATCCCGCTGCCGAGCTTCCCGCGTTGCTAACCTGCCTCGATGGTGAAGTGCTGGCGCAGAGTATGCAAGGAGAACGGGTGATAAAGGCCAAAGACTTTTTCACCGGCTATCTCTCTACCACGCTCGAAACAGGTGAGATGCTCACGGAGGTACGCTTTCCCTGGCTAGCGCACCAGGCTGGCTGGTCCTTTATCGAGTTTGCGCGTCGCTCAGGGGATTACGCACTGGTGGGAGCGATGGCGGTACTTACCCCCGCGCCTGATGATACCTGCATGTCGGCCAATATTGCCTACCTCGGCGTGGCCGGTTCTCCCATTCGCGCCCATACTGTCGAGCAAATGTTGATTGGCACAAAGCTCGATGCGCAAACGCTGGACGATGCCGCCGGGGCTGCGCGCGATGTGGTAGGCGAGGATATGCAGGATGTACACGCCACTGTCGAGTATCGCCGCGTGCTGGCATCCGAGCTAACGCGGCGCGTTTTGAAACAAGCCTGGGAGCGGCGCGAGAGACAGGAAGGAAAACACTAATGCGAGAATTAGATGAGGATTTTTCGCGGTGCGTAGAAGAGTGCGAAATCGCGGTAACGGTCAACGGGAATCGCTACGAACGCACTGTGCCGGTGCGTATGCTGCTTACAGATTTCTTGCGCCACGAACTGCATCTTACTGGTACGCATGTGGGTTGCGAGCATGGCGTGTGCGGCTGCTGCACCGTATTATTTAATGGAGAGTCAGCGCGCGCCTGCCTGATGCTCGCGGTGCAGGCGGATGGCATGGTAATCACAACTATCGAGGGTATGGCTGGCGTCAATAGCGAGTTACACCCTATCCAGCAGGCATTCCGTGAAAAACACGGCCTCCAGTGCGGTTTTTGCACGCCGGGTATTATCATGAGCGTCCACGCCATGCTGCACGAGCATCCCGACCCGACCGAAGAGGAGATTCGTCATGAACTCTCTGGCAATATCTGTCGCTGCACCGGCTACCAGAATATTGTAGAGGCGGTAAAACTCGCCGCCCAACGTCTACGCATGCAGAACATGGAGGTGGAATAATGGCAACTCGCTGGTTCGGCGCGCCCGTGCAAAGGCTGGAAGACCCACGTTTATTGCGCGGACGTGGCAATTACGTAGACGACATTGACCTGCCTGAAATGCTCCATGCCGCCGTCTTACGCAGCACGCACGCGCGGGCGCATATCGTGAGCATCGATGTCAGCGCAGCCGCGTCTCTGCCGGGCGTCCATTTGGTGCTGACCGCGCAAGACCTGGGCGAAGTGCTGGAACCATCACCGCTGCTCGTGCCACATCACGCTCTGACGGAGCCGCGCACACAGTTACCCCTGGCGCGAGACGAAGTGCGCTACGTCGGCGAAGCGGTGGCGCTGGTGGTGGCGGATAACCGCTACATCGCCGAAGACGCGCTTGACTTGATCGATGTAGAGTACGAGCCGTTGCCGGTCGTGCATAGTCTGGATGTTGCGTCGGCCCCGGACGGACCGCTAGTACACGAGGATGTGCCGGGCAACGTAGCTGCGCATTTAGCGCAGACCGTCGGCGATCCCGATAGCGTTTTCGCTAGCGCGCCGCACGTCAAACGCGAAACGTTGCTCATGGATCGTGGCGCTGCTATGCCCATGGAGTGTCGCGGCGTCGTAGCGCGCTGGGATACGCAGGATAACCTGTTGACCTGTTGGATTTCAACGCAGGCTCCGTTGCCCATTCGCAATGGTCTGGCCGCGATATTCCATTTGCCTGAACACAAAGTGCGCGTGGTCGCGCCTGATGTTGGCGGCGGCTTCGGCACCAAGATCATGATGTTCTATGCCGAGGAAGTGCTGATACCTTTCGCGGCTCTGCAACTGGGTAAACCCGTCAAGTGGATCGAGGATAGACGCGAGCATTTTATTTCCGCCAATCAAGAACGCAGCCAGTTGCACGAAGTGGAATATGCCTTTGATGATGAAGGCATTTTGCTGGCTGTGCGCGATGCTTTCCTGCATGATGCGGGAGCCTACACGCCCTACGGCATTATCGTACCCATCATCACGGTCTGTACGCTGCCAGGTCCCTATCGTCTCAGGCATTATGCCAGCGAATTTACGGTACTTTATACTAATAAGGTTCCTGTTAGCCCCTATCGCGGCGCGGGCAGACCGCACGCCGTATTTGTGATGGAGCGTATCATGGACCGCATCGCGTCTGAGCTTCACCTGGACCGACTGGACGTGCGCTCGCGTAATTTCATTCAGCCTGACGAATTTCCGTGGGACGTAGGATTAGTATATCAAGATGGTGGCCCTACGAAATATGATAGCGGCGATTATCAGGCGGGTCTGGATAAGCTCAAGATTCTACTGGACTATGATAACTTCCCCGCGCTCCAGGCAAAGGCGCGTAAAGAGGGACGCTACCTGGGCATTGGTGTCGGCGCTTATGTCGAGGGTACTGGCATTGGCCCATACGAGGGGGCATTGGTGCGCGTCGAGTCAGACGGGCGCGTCTTCGTCTCTACTGGCGTAACGACGCAGGGCCAGGCACACGCGACAACCTTCGCGCAAATCGTCGCCGATCAGCTAGGCATAGCGCCGGAAAATGTGCTGCTGACAACCGGAGACACGCAAGCCTTTAACTGGGGCGTCGGTACTTATGCCAGCCGCGCCGCAACTATCGCGGGTTCAGCGATACATATAGCAGCCGTCAAAGTGCGCGAGAAGACAAAGCAGGTGGCTGCCGATCTCTTTGAGGCCGCACCCGACGACATTGAACTGGCCGACGGCAAAGTCTTTGTGCGGGACGCGCCCCATCGAGCGCTGACTCTGGGCCAGGTGGCGATCTCCGCCAACCCCCTGCGCTATGCGTATGGGGAGAATGCGCGTAAGCTGATGTCGATGAAGCTGGCCGGGCCGCGTCCGGGGCCAGCGTTGCCAGAGGAACGCGGCAACCCTGGGCTGGAGGCGAGCGGATTCTATAGTCCGCCGCATGGAAGTTTTGCCAGCGGCATTCACGGCGCAATTATCGAGGTCGATCCTACCACCTGCAATGTGACCTTCGTGAAATACGCTGCTGTGCATGACTGCGGGCGCGTCATCAATCCCACTGTCGTCGAAGGGCAGGTACATGGAGGTGTGGCACAGGGTATCGGCGGCGCGTTTTTTGAGCGGCTAGTATACAATGAAGAGGGGCAAATCATCAATGCCAGCTTCATGGATTACCTGCTGCCCACTGCGGCTGAGGTACCGCCTCTACTGGTCGATCATGTCGAAACGCCTTCGCCACTGAACCCGCTTGGCGTCAAAGGCGTCGGCGAGGCCGGCGTCATTCCGGTACCTGCGCTGTTCGCTTCGGCTATCGATGATGCGCTCTCGTTCTCTGGCATCCGCATCCGCGAGATGCCCTTGCATCCGGCGCGCCTGTACGAACTCTTACAAGAGGCAAAGCAGAGCCAGTAACAGAAAAGTTTAGGAAAATTGATACGAAAGTACTAAAAAGGTTTAAGTGGGAGGGAAAGTATGCGATACTCGCTCCAAATATAAGATGGCAGGGGTTATTTGAGGAAAGCAAGTATAACTTACTGGTATGGATAAGCTAGCAATATACCTACGCTGTAGTATCCCACTATTTAATGGAGGTATCTTATGTCCTCGATGTACCCACCTCGTAGTGGACAAACCATCCAAAGCTGTATGCGCTGCGGATTACCGCTCCTGCCAGATGTACCCGTCTGTCGCAATTGTGGCTGGTACAATGCTTCATCGCCCCAGCTTCAACCCCAACCGTTTGCCAACGGTGTTCCAACTATGCAAAGTCAGAATGCGCAGGCAAACTATAACGGCTTTGCCAACGCCCAGCCAGGTACTTACTATGCTCCGCCTGTCGCACCGGCGAATACGTATCAACCAGCCATGAATGGCTTCGCTCCGGGGAATTATTACCAGCAGCCGCAACCACCACAATCAGATGAGAAAAAGCGCGGCCCCAACGTTACGGCAATACTCTTAATCGTCGTTGCCATTTTGTTGATTGTTGGTGGTGGTAGCGTTGCCGGATATTTCTTTTTCTTTAAAGATCAGGGCCAGGGTCAGAATACGGCTGCCATCACTCCCACCGCCGCCATTGTTACGCCCTCGGTAAAGCCACTTTTCAGTGATAATTTTCAGGACAATACTAACAAATGGAACCTGACAAGCACTCCTGGTCAATATTCGGTAACGGTCGGCGGCGGACAGATGGTACTTGAAGACGATCATAACAAACTGCTGTGGGAGATTCTGCCGGGTCAAACGTTTGCCGATTTTCGCCTGGACGTTGATGCCAAACTGACTAAAGGCGATAAAACGAACGGCTATGGCGTATTTATTCGCGGCATCGCCAGCCAGGGCGTCGATATTGGTCTGTATTACCGCTTTGAATTGTATGGCGATGGCACTTTCGCTCTGTATAAAGGTACGCTAGACGCCAATGGTAATCCACTGAGTACATCAGTGACCAACAACGACTACATTCCTAATGCCGCCATTAAAACAGAGGGGAATACCAACCATATCACTGTTATCGCCAAAGGTAGCAGCATGGTATTTATGGTGAACAACGTGTCAGTCTACACGTATAACGATAGCGCGTACAAAGGTGGCGAGGTTGCCCTGTTTGTTTCAAACTTGCCCAACTTACCTCCTGTAGCGCAGGCGGTATTTACACACTTAGCTGTTTTCCCCGCCAGCTAGACAAGCGTGTTTATGCTTCTAGCAACGCATTGGCATAGATGGCAGGATCGACATTGCCGCCACTCACAATGCAGCAGACTCGTTTGCCCTGAAAGCGTTCCGGCGCAGTCATTAACGCGCCAAGCGACAACGCGCCCGTAGGCTCAACCTTGAGATTGACATACCTGAAGTACTGGCGCAAGGCTTCCAGCGTTGTGTCATCCGGCACTTCGATAATATCTGCCAGTCCACCTTGCAGGATTTCCCAGTTCAGCCTGCCAAGCCCTAACGTGCGTGCGCCATCGGCGACGGTTGCGGGTTCCCGTTCGTTGTAGGTTAGCGTACCGCTGCGTAGTGAACGGGCAGCGTCATTGCCGGGCTGTGGCTCTGCGCCGATGATTTCGGTATGCGTCCCTGTATGATCGCGCGCTACCACCTGGCCGGAACTAAGCCCACCGCCGCCAACAGGGACAATAATGGCATCAAAAGAGGCGGCATGAAGTATTTCTATACCGAGCGTCGAGTTGCCAGCTACCACGCGATAATCATCGAATGCCTGCGCGTTGAACGCGCCGGGTTGCTCGTTCAACAACTGCTGCACGCGCTCGTTGCGGCTGATCTTTTGCACATCAATCAGATCAACAATGCCGCCGTGCGACTGCACCGCCGCAATCTTGACCTGCGCGGAAGTTGCAGGCATCACGACCGTACACTTCTTCCCCAGCAGCTTGCAGGCATAGGCCACGGCCTGCCCATAATTCCCTGACGAAGCGGCGACAATGCGCGACTCTGGAATACTCGACAACAGGTTATAAGCTGCGCGAAACTTGAAGCTGCCGGTGTATTGGAAGGTTTCGCTGGCGATCGTGACATCGCATCCCAACTGCGCCGAAAGCGTCTCGCTCTGCAAAAGTAGCGTTGGTCGCACATGGCGCGGCAGCGTCTCCCAGACAGAGGTGATATATTCACCGGTCAATTGTGGGGCTGATTCGTAGTGTGGCATAATGTTACTCCGGGTAATAATTTGGTGGCGGCGCAGCACAAATTGTGCCTGCGCTTCGCATGTATGGCATATTCTTAGAGCATTATATCATGATGATAGATGGGGCAATTGATGTTAGAATTACCATAAACACGCCCAAATTGATCTTGTTTTTAGTACGAGTATTAAGTATGCTTTGAGGGGCATCTGAGATGCAGTCAGCCTGGAGCATATAGTTCTCTGGGCGAGATGTAGGAAAGGTGGGTACATGTGGCATTACGTCTTACACACACTATGGCGTCAGCGGGGCAAAAGCGCTCTGACGAGTAGCGGCTTTCTGTTGGCGGCATGTGTCCTCATTCTCCTGAGCGCGACGACGCAAACAACCCTTGTACAAGGCAACCAGATTATTAGCCAGAACTGGCGACCCACCTACGACCTGTTGGTCCTGCCGCCACAGGCAAAGATCCCTGCTGATCCAAGAGTTCCATCTGATCTGCTCGCAGGTTATGGCGGTGGGATCAGTATGCAGCAATATAAGCAAATCAAGAATCTCGCGGGTATAGAGGTTGCAGCCCCCATCGCCTATGTGGGCTATATGCAGATGCCTGTCCCACAAATCTATTTCTCCGATCACAGCTATCCTACCGGTTACTACCAGCTAGACTGGACGCTCACTGCCTTCAATGGGCTACGGCACATTGTCGAATTGCAAGAGCGGGATTTAGTCTACATCGTCTCTGGCAGCGATAGTACCACCCCTGCCAGGGATAGTAGCGCTACAGGTCCGCAACCTTCTAATGTGTTAGCGGCATTTGGCGGTCAGATCAATGAAGAAATAGATGAAGTGGATAATACTCCCGTTCCCATGTCACCAAACGGTACGGGGACATTTTTGCTGGCTGGCATCGACCCGGCAGCAGAAAACCAGCTTGTTCATCTCGATAAGAGCATTACTGCTGGACGTATGCTGACCGAACAGGATACTGCCCACCTCGACAAGAGCATACCAGGCAATCCATGGTATAACCCGTATCTACACAAGGCTGTTCCCTATGTGCAAATCCCCATGCTCATTCACCGGCAACTTCCCGGCCAGATCACGCTCAATGCGACGTTGACGCTCCTCTATCATGGTTCGATGACGGCTGAGCAGATACTGGCAAAGGGAGGGATTCCCTATCTGCAACAGCGATCAGATAAACAGATACTGTTTCAGGGTACAGTACCCATGGTGCAAAACGACCCCCAGCGATTCTCTGGTGCCAGCCTGCTCTGGGATGGTCACACCTGGCAGAACTATCTCCCCACATCCAGCACCGGGGTCGTGCCGTACTATGGGCTGGATTTTTCCTCAGCATCCGCTCCAGCCAGCCTATCTTATGAGCCTGCAACAGCACCTGACGGTAGCCCATCTTATGCGCTCGTCCCGAAAGGGACGCAAGGAGGAGAGGCAACGTTCCGTCCTCTTACTCCCTTGCACACAGTCAAGTCAACGAACATCATGAACCCGGGTGGGCCAGATGTATATTACGAGTATGAAGCGGTTGGAGAGTTCACTGAGAATGGCCTGGCGGCGCAGATCAACAATCCACTTGACTGGTTGCCTGAAAGCACCTATGCAGTACCGCCTGTGGTCTTGCGCTATGATGCGCAGGGACACCCTGTTAAACCGATCACGCTCTTACCAACCACCAATCTTGCAGGCTATATGATACAGCCCCCACTAGCGCTTACGACCATTGATGCCGCCACAACGATCGTAGGTGAACATAGCATCAGCGCGATTCGCGTGCGGGTCGCGGGTGTAGTAACCCCCAATTTACAGAGTTGGAAGCATATCCAGCAAGTGGCGCAAGAAATACGTCAACAAACAGGTTTACCAGTGGTAGTAACGCTTGGCTCCTCACCTCAGCCAACGCTGGTGTATGTTCCAGGAGTTGGCTTTGGAGAGCTGGGAGCAGACCAGAATATTGCTCCTATCGGTTGGGTGGAAGAACGCTGGATTCACATTGGTGTAGGTTTGACTTATCTGAATCAACTTGGGTCTACACGGTTGCTCATGTTGGGGTCCGTTTTGGCAGTGTGTCTGGGCTATCTCGCGGTAGCTTTCAGCTCATTAGTAAGTTCACAACGCCGGGAGTTTGCGGTCCTCAGCGTACTTGGTTGGCGACCGTGGCAGACCATACGTTTGTTCTTGATTCAGGCTCTGATTTTGGCTGTTGGAGGTGGTATTGTTGGGTTAAGTTTGGCGTTGCTAGCTGCTGGTTTCCTGGAGGCCACGCCGTTGTGGCTTGTTGTTATCTGGACTATTCCTGTCATGCTAGCTTTTGCTTTTATCACCATACTCTACCCGCTGTGGCAAATTTGGCGCATTCGCCCTGCTGATCTTTTACGTGCCGGGTCTGCTCTCCGTTCTGGCAAGTCTAAATTGCCAGATTCACGCATTGGTCGATTGTTGCCAATCGGTACATTGGTACTGCGCAACCTCAGTCGCTCACGCATTCGCACCTTGATTACTGTGTTAAGCCTCTTCCTATCCCCATTACTGCTGGTGTTGATGTTCACATCGGTACTCGCGCTCCACCAGAAGCTCCAGGGAACATTATTAGGCGATTATGTGCTGTTTCAGACCGCTGTTCCTCAGATCGCAGGGTGCGTGATTGCGATTGTCCTGACGTTTCTCAGCGTGGCTGATCTGCTCTTGCTCCAGGTACGGGAGCGGCAACAGGAAATCGGACTTTTGCTGGCTGTTGGCTGGCGACCAGGATGGATACAGCGGCTGTTCGTACAGGAAGGGTTGATGCTAGCGATGAGCGGTGCTATACCTGGCGTGCTGGTGGCTCAGTGGATATTGTATATGCAACACGCAGCCCAGGACTTTATTCCGGCTCCAATTGTGGCTGTCGGTGCTGTGAGCCTCCTGGCACTTGTTGCTACATGCGCCGCCATCCCCGCCTTGCGAGCATTGAGTCGGTTGCAAGTTGCTGACATTCTACACGCAGAATAAAGAAGATCCGCTAGCCACCGCAATTCAAAGTTGAATTGCGGTGGCTAGCGGAAGAGATCGCTCAAATGAGTGCAGCACAGGAGTTTTTTTACTCCCCTGCTCCTGCCTCTGCTTCTGGGAACGGTCCGACCGCCGAGTCAGCCGTTGCGGCCTCATCGGGTTGAGGATTGCGCTCGCGCAGAATCTGGTACATGATGATCGAGCCGAAGGTTGCTACACCGATACCGCCGATGGTGAAGCCACCAATGGTCAGGCCAAAATTGACATCGCGCACGCTAATCATGCCCGCGCCAACCGTCAGAGCTACAGCAGCCGTCACCAGGTTGCGACTCTTGGAGAAATCGACCTTATTCTCAATCCAGATGCGCCCGCCAGTGGCAGCGATCAGACCGAAGAGTACTACGGCGAGACCACCCAACACGCCGCCGGGAATGGTAGCGATCAACGCGCCAAACTTGGGGCAGAAGCCCAGCAGGATGGCAACCAGGGCGGCGATGATAAAGTTGAGGCTGGAATAGATGCGCGTCACGGCCATGACGCCGATATTTTCGGCGTAGGTTGTGACGCCCGTGCCACCGCCGAAGCCTGAGACAATCGTGGAGACAGCGTCACCGAGGAAGGCGCGCCCCAGGTATTTATCCAGGTTGCGACCCGTCATAGCTGCCACCGCTTTGACATGGCCGGTGTTCTCGGCGATAAGAACGATGGCGACAGGCGCAATCAAGCCCATGGCGTTGCCATTGAAAACTGGCGCGGTGAAATTGGGCAGACCAATCCAGGCCGCTTTTGACACGCCACCGAATTGAATAGCTGTGCCAAAACCAAAACCGTTGCTGAAAATGACATAGATGACGTACCCGATGATGCCACCCAGCAGAATAGGGAGGCGACGCAGCGTGCCGGGCGCATAAACGGCTACGCCTGCCGTTGCCAGCACTGTCACAATTGCCATCACGGTATCAAATGAACTGCCACTGGCGTCGTTGATCGCCACCGGTGCCAGATTCAGTCCGATTACCATCACTACCGCGCCGGTGACGACAGGCGGCATCAGGAACTCGATCCAGCGCGAGCCTGTGAACATTACGATGACGGCAATGATGCCGTACACAACTCCGCACGCAATAATACCGCCGAGCGCCAGTCCCAGGTTTGGGTTTAACCCGATGCCCTTATAAGCTGTAGCGGCGAGTACGACGGCGATGAAGGAGAAACTGGAACCGAGATAGCTGGGTACGCGCCCACCTACCATTACGAAGAAGATGAGTGTACCAATGCCAGAGAAGAAAATTGCGGTGTTGGGATCGAACCCCATGATGATCGGCGCGAGGACTGTTGAACCAAACATAGCCAGCACATGTTGCAGGCCCACGAAAATCGTTTGTCCCCAGGGAAGACGCTCGTCCGGCGCTATAACCCCACTCTCTTTGAGGGTCCAGCCCGTGAAGTAGCCCTTCCGCTCGCTTGTTTCAGTTGCCATGCATTGTTCTCCTTGTTGACGGGGATGAAAGATGAATCATACAAACGTACCTGGTGGAGCAAAGGCATGATGAGAAATTTGTGCGGTACACCTCCTTCCTACAACATATACTGATGCCAGAAGTGAAGAATAAGAGGAATTTACTCGTAGTATACCATGAAGAGTAGGCTTTGTCGATGTTTGCTTTTCCCCCTTTTTTGGTGCATACTATCTTTAAGCCCATCCCATTTTTTATTAGATTATGAGATGGCAATCTAACAAACGTTTGTTAGTTTACAGAATAACAGGCTTATCCACCGCATGAAAGGGGAAACTACTATGACCGAGTCACAATCACAAGAGCTTACAGCCAGAATACGAGTGCGTTTGAGCGCGCACGATGCTCATTATGGCGGCCATCTGGTGAACGGGGCCTATATGCTCTCACTTTTTGGCGACCTGGCGACCGAGCTAGCGATTATTTGTGATGGCGATGAGGGTCTGCTAGTAGGCTATGAGAAGGTTGAACTTCTCGCGCCCCTGTTTGCGGGTGATTTTGTAGAGGCTGTAGGACATATCACAAAGGTGGGCCGCACTTCGCGCCGCATGGAATTTGAATGTCGTAAAGTCATCGCTGCTCGCCTGGACATCAGTGACTCGGCAGCCGATGTGTTGGAAGGGCCGATTATCATCGGTCGGGCTATAGGTACTACCGTTGTAAAGGCAGACCGCCAGCGCAAGACAAAAACGGCGGAGTAGGAAGAAGGCCAGCGGACGCCGTAACGTATCGTTCATCCTTTTAATCTGCTAAAATATGCATAACAAAGTTACTGCAAAGGAATGGAACGATGCAAACTGATATTCGTTCGGTGCGGGAGAAAATTCTGGCGGCTGCCGTGCGGTTGTTCGCGCAATATGGTTATCACGCCGCTACTATGCGCGATATTGCGCGTATTTCGGGCATTCAGGCTGCCAGCATCTATTACCACTATGCCAGCAAGCAGGCGCTACTGGTCGAGATCATGGATACCCACATGCGCGACTTGATTGCGAACCTGCGACACATCATGCAAGAAGCTACACCCATCGAACAACGGCTACACGAGGCTATCGCTAATCATATACGCCTGCATACTACCTATAAGGCTGAGTTTTTCATCATTGATACCGAGATACGCGCGCTTGAGGATGAGCAGCGCGGAGCTATTCTCGCGTTGCGCGATGAATATGAAACACAGCTCCAGAGCCTTTTGCGCGAGGGCATGGAATGTGGCATCTTTCATCAAGTTGACATAAAAGTAGCATCGTATGCATTGATTGCCATGTGTACCGAAGTGGCTACCTGGTTCCGTCCCGATGGACGATTGAGCGTGCAGCAGGTGATCGACCTCTATACACAGATGATTACAGGGGGATTGCTGGTAGCAAAAGTTGCTGAAAAGCCGGAGGAATCAGCGCGTATTTGACGCCCTGCTTCTGCAAAAGCAACTGTAATGCTTCTAACGTTGATGCAAGAGGAAGTCGAGCGGTAATCAGCGCTTCAACATCAATATGCTTCCCCTGAATGAGTTCAAGCGCCTGCGCGAAATAGGCGGGCGTATGATGGAATACTCCTTTGAGCGTTAATTCGCTGTAGTGAAGAGGACGTGTAGCGAGATTGATAGAAGTGCCGGGCGGGCATCCTCCGAAGAAGTTGACCAGTCCGCCGGGGCGGGCCACCTGTGTTGCCAGTGTCCAGGTCTCCGGTGTCCCAACCGCCTCAATGACGATATCAGCGCCCCGGCGAGCTTCGGTTTCAGCTAAGAGTAGTTTGCGCTGCTCATCAAAGGATAACTCGCTTACGTCCATAACCACCTCTGCGCCATAATAGCGTGCCAGGGCAAGGCGTACCCCACCATGTCCCGTCATGATAACGCGCGCGCCTTGCAAACTGACGAGCGCCGCGAGCAGCAATCCTAAAGGGCCAGAGCCGAGAATGATAATAGTGTCGCCGGGCTTGACTGAGCAAGCATCTACTCCATGCAAGGCGCAGGCCAGTGGTTCAGTCAGCGCTGCGGCGATAAATGAGGTTGATGGCGCAAGCTTGTAGATATTCTGACGCACGATTGGTTCCGGTACAAGTAGATACTCGGCATAAGCGCCATTGAGGAAGAGCAGGTGTTCGCACAGACTGTAGCGATGACGCTGGCAATAATAACAGTGCAGGCACGGCGCGGAATTGGCTACCACCACAGCATCACCGTCGGAGCAGCGTATGACTCCTGCACCGGTTGAGTCAACAATACCCGAAACTTCATGTCCAAAGCCAGCAGGCGTGTGTGGGAACAGCAATGGATGCCCGCGCTTGTAGGATTTCACATCTGTGCCACATGTCGTAGCCGCCGCAACCTTTAACAGCACTTCGCCAGGCCCAGGGCGGGGTACAGGTCTCTCTTCCAGGCGTATATCCATTGGCGCATAATACATAGCTGCCAGCATGGTCAGTTTGCTTCCTCTCACTACAAGAAAATATGGCGATTGTCTCTATCTGAACTCTACTCCATCATCAGGATGAATGTCTACTACAAAAATGTTGTATCTTCATGCAGCGCAAAATGCAAGAGTGGCATGTATATGAAAACCCCCATCTCCGTAAAGGAGATGGGGGTTGATGCGGGTAGTAGGAGAATGGGCGCACCTATCAGGGCTGTCCGACAAGTACTCCGTTGATGTCGATGTTATCAAGAAAAGCGTAGCCAGGGCCGTTGTCAGTTCCCTCGTCGAACACGATCTGGATGTTCGAGACCTTTTCCCCTGCTGTGAACGGCGGAAAGACATTCGTCGAGGCGCTACTCAGATCGAAACGTTTTCGATTCCACGAGTTGCTCTGCGGATCGATTAGCGTTGTCGTCGTGGGCGCTGCCACACAGCTTGTGAAGTGCGTGGTTCCATCTGTGGTTACGACATTAAAACGTGGAGCGCCTGCTCCACAATGGCCGTCTGCCCGCACGTCGAAACCGAGTTCAGTCAAGGTTATGCCTCTAACATTGGTGATACTCGCGCCAGAAGCTGCGTCCGTACTCGTCGTACCAATCTTCGTCAGGAGCAGAGCATAATTGTTGCTGCCACGCTGATCGGACAAGCCCTGGGCGCGCCCCCATTCAGCAGACACTATCATGGTTTTACCCGGATCGAACTCGAACGGCACGACTTTGAAGGTAAACTTGCTGGCCGACTGTGCAGGGCCGGGGGTAGTCCGCGCGAAAGCTGCAAGAGGCAAGGCTAATCCGAGCAGCAACACGCAAACTCCGATCAACATGAGTGACCGCTTGAACGCAAAGATACGCCGCATAGGTGTACTACCTTTCTTGAAACAAAACGTGTAGGCGAGACATATCGATCAAAAATATATGCCCCGATAATGCTTATTGTACCATATAAATCGTTATCTTGTAATTAGAATTGGCGTTAGTTTAGTCCAATATTGGATTTACTAACATATTTTGACTGTGAAAACGCATCATACACAATAGGCGATGCTAGTTTGGCAATTGGGGGAGAGGTTCTGTCTCCAACGGATTAACTACAATCAAATAAAGCCAGGAGAGGCTTTCAGTACCACATTCTCCTGGCATTTATTTGATTGTAGTTGAAGACTCTGTCCTATTTTGCTTTAGCCGCGAGGCGGGCGGGTAGTCCAAACAAAATTGGATGCTTCATTACGCCCGTTGGCACCAGGAGATTCAGGAGTGTGCGCGGGACCACGATGGCAGTGAACATGCTCACCAGCACTCCTATTAGCAAGGTCGTTGCAAACCCAGCAATACTGCTCGCGCCAAAGTTGTTGCCAAAGACGTAGAGTACGGCGCAAATCAATATCGTACAACTGTTGGAGTCGCGGATAGAGGGCCAGGCGCGTTTCCAGCCCAGCTCGATAGCGCTGGCAAGGGGTCTTCCTATGCGTAACTCCTCCTTGATACGTTCAAAGATCAGTACATTGGCATCCACTGCCATACCAATCGAGAGAATTAAGCCTGTGATACCGGCCAGTGTGAGCGTAACGCCAATCAGTTTGAAGATGGCGAAGGTCAGCGCGGCATAGAGTAGCAGCGCGAGGTCGGCCAGCAGACCTGGCAAGCGATAGTAGAGCAGCATGAAGAGCATGACTATGCCCAGGCCAATCGCGCCGGCGACCTGGCTTTTCATGATAGAATCCTGGCCCAGTGTCGGCCCAATCGACTCCTGGCTGGCGATCTGCATGGCGATGGGGAGCGCGCCATAGCGTAACACCGTTGCCACACGCTGAGCTTCGTCTGAGGTAAATTGGCCGGTGATGACTCCCGGCCCGGTGATAGCGCTCTGGATGGTTGCCGATTGGATGACTGAGCGGTCGAGCGTGACGGTCAGGATCGTACCAATGTTTTGTTGCGTGAAGGTGGCAAAGCGACCGACGGCGTCGCCTTTCATCGCAAAGTTGATGCGCGGGCGTCCTGTTACCTCTTCAGTACCAACGCCGATTTGACTGGAATCGAGGTCTCTTCCCGTAAAGAGGGGCTTGCCGTCAGGATTGTAGGTCGCGTACTGTGCTGGATCGAATGGTTTGCCAACCTCCACCATACCTTGCGGGGCCGGGCCAGTATTCCAGAACTCCAGGTTGCCCGTTTTGAGTAGCGTATTGATCGCTTCGGACTGGTTGCCACTTGTGTAACCTGGAAGTTCTACAGCGATGCGAGGAAGGCCGTTGCTGGTCTGTACGCGAATATTCGGTTCGTTGACACCCAAACCGCCATTTACCCGCTGCTCGATCTGATCGCGGGTCGCATTGATCTCGCTATTAAGTGTGTCCGCGCTGTAATGTTGCGTGGGATCGGGTTCCAAAAATACACGTATCCCGCCCTGTAAATCAAGCCCTTGCTTGACCGCGAGCGGGTGATGAATACCAAGCCAGCCAATATGCAGGCCAGGATTTTGCGGCCAATCGATGTAGGCGGCGCACCCGGCCAGTAGTAGAATGAATAGCAGCAGCGTTAATGTTTTTCTTTGCATCGAGGTCCGTTTACTCTCACTCTCACTTTTGCTCTAAGCATACCGCGTTTACCTGAGATACTGCTGTGAAGAATCTGAGACAGGGCTGAAGAATATTAAGAGATACTTTGAGTAGATCGAAGAGGTGTTGCTAATACTTTGTCCACGCGGCGACCATCCATATCCATGACCTCAAAGCGCCACCCTGCAAGATCAAAGGCATCTGTTACAATGGGAATGCGTCCTAGCTGGTTCATTATCAATCCTCCCAGCGTCTCATAGCCGCGTGAGGACTGGTCGGGCAGGAGTTCTATACCCAGAATATCCTGGAGATGCTCCAGGGAGATGGCTCCTTCCAGCAACCAGGAGCCATCTTCTCTCTGCATCGCCTCCTGCTCGATTGGTTCACCTGCGGTCGGCAGGTCGCCGACCAGAGCTTCCAGCAGATCTGTGAGGGTTATAACTCCTTCAATCTCTCCGTATTCCTGGATGACGAGGGCTAGCGACCTTCCAGATTGTTTGAAACGTTCGAGCAGGCTGAAGGACCTCATGCTCTCTGGCACAAATAGCGCTGGCTGTATGATGGCTCGCAAGTCCAGAGGTTGCCCATCCGCCAGTTGCACATAGAGATCCTTTATGTGGATGATGCCGAGTACATTATCGAGGGTACCCTGACATACAGGGAAGCGCGTCCGCGTACTCTGTCTGATTATTTGATGAATCTGGTCAATCGGATCGTCAATGTCGATCCAGTTGATTTCAACGCGCGGAGTCATTAGCGCGTTTACACGCCGATCCCCCATGCGGAAGACTCGTTCCACCAGGTCTTGCTCTGTTTCCTCAAAGACCCCGGCCAGCCTGCCCTGTCCGATCAGGTGCGTGATTTCCGCCTCGGTCACAGGAGGTTCAGAGGATGGGCGCACGCGCAGCAGACGCAAGACAACTTCGGTTGAGAAACTCAAAAAGGTGATGAGAGGAGAGGCCAGGAGCGAGAGCAAACGCATAGGGCGGACGACAGATGTAGCAATCCGCTCAGGCGCGTTCAGGGCGATGCGTTTAGGCACAAGTTCGCCAATGACCAGTGACAGGTAGGTAATAGCCGTTACAACGATGGCAAGGCTGACTGTTTCCGCGTAGGGAGCAAGCCAGGAGATTTGCCCGAGAGACACAGCGAGGGACTGGGCAATCGTCGCTCCACCAAATGCGCCGGCCAGAATGCCAATGAGCGTAATACCGATCTGAACCGTAGAGAGAAACCGATTGGGTGCGTCCACAAGGTCCAGGGCTGCTTGCGCATTGGCATCACCCCTATCGGCTCGTTGTTGCAAGCGCGCTTTGCGTACAGAAACAAAAGCCGTTTCCGACATCGCAAAGATACCATTGAGAAGGATGAGCAACAGAGTGACAATTACTTCAATGATCGGTAGAGGCATGAGCAACCATTCTCCTTATGAACGCGCGCTCTCCTTTACTTGCTCCGGTTGTTTGCTGATGCGCCGGGCGCGCAGGAGAGACGCGATGATGGCGAGGGCCAGTACAAAAGCGATGACCAACAGGGACAATGCGGAGGAAATATGAAACAGATCGGTCAGTACCATTTTTACCCCGACGTAGGCCAGGATGACGGCTAATCCGATACGTAAGTAATAGAATTTATGGATGATATTGGCAAAGACGAAGTACAGAGAACGTAAGCCCAGAATCGCAAACACATTGGAGGTATAGACAATGAAAGGGTCCCTGGTCACAGCGAAGATAGCCGGAATGGAGTCCATGGCGAAGATCAGGTCGGTTGTCTCAACGACTACCAGCACGAGCAGCAGGGGCGTTACCAATATCTGTCCTGCCCGTCGCGCGAAAAAGCGATCCCCCTCGTAATCTGCGGTGACGGGAAGCACACGACGGACGAGCTTTAGAATCGGATTGCGCTCAGGGTGAACCTCTGTTTCCTTCTGAAAGGCTATACGGATGCCAGTCACGATGAGGAACGCGCCGAAAAGGTAGAGAATCCAGTGGAAATCCTCGAGCAATACAGCCCCTACTCCGATCAGGATGCCACGCATGACCAATGCCCCCAGCACCCCCCAGAAGAGGACGCGATGTTGATAGGCGGCAGGCACGCTGAAGGCACCGAAGAGCAGGACGAAGACAAAGATGTTGTCCACGCTCAGCGATTTTTCGATCAGGTAGCCAGTCAAAAACTGGAGGGCAGGTTCGGTTCCCTGAAAGATGTATAGCCCGGCATTAAAGATGAGAGCCAATGTAATCCAGGCGATGCTCCAGCCAAGTGCCTCTTTCATTGATACTGTGTGGGCGGTACGATGAAATACGCCGAGGTCTAGCGCAAGCATCCCTAGCACAAAGGCGTTAAAAGCGATCCAGAGCCAGAGTGGCGCTGAGAAGATCATTTATGTTCCCTCCCAGGAGACCTTACAGAGTGTTACGGCCTGCGCCGCTCCTGGCCGATCAAATATGTACTTGTTTCTTTCCAAAAACAGAAGTGTATAGAGACTTATACGATACGGACATGTTAATTGTATACATCATAACCACTACGATGAAAAGTATATCTGAGGAAGCTGAGCTAAACCTGTAGTCTTGTTGAGACAGATCTGAGAGGATGTTTTCTGGATTCATACCATCAAATTATGTTCTCAGTTCAATCTCAGGCACTTCACAGAGCCGCTTCATGCTGGAATGTTACCCTTTAAGGGAACAAAAGTTTGTCAAAGAGAGTGGAGAGAGGATGCCAACATTTTCACTACCGGAATTGATCGAGTTACTTGGTCAATTCTACAACAACTATGGATATCTGGTGGTGTTCCTGGGGACACTGGGGGAGAACACAGCGCTGCTCGGCATATTTCTCCCTGGCAACTCTTTAGCCTTACTGGGAGCGGTATATGCGCGTCTGGGTACGCTCAATCTGGGCTGGGTAATCTGCCTGGCTACACTTGGGACCGTCCTGGGCTATCACATCGACTACCTCCTCGGGCGATTTGTACTGGCAGGAGCGGCTACACGTTGGAGCGAGAGCAAGTTGGGACGCCGTGTGCGCCTGGCTGGCCGATTGCGCCTGGCGCGTAAGCTGATTGCCAGGCATGGAGGGAAGGCTATCCTCATTTCGCATCTGATCGGACAACTAAGGGCTTTTGTTGCTCTGAGCGCCGGAATGACCAGGATGAGCTATCCACGCTTTCTGGTATACGAATTGGTGGCAGCTACCATATGGAACACGGCCTTCTGTATGCTTGGCTACTTCCTGGCATCAGAGATTGAAAGCTTACAGATGCTGATCGAGCGAGCGGGCTGGGTGCTGCTCGGTGTCCTCGTTCTCCTATTGCTCGGCTGGCGTTTCTTCGGGGGGCGTATAAAGCAGCGTCTTCTGCGAGAGCGCCGCGCAGCCCGGCGCAGTGCGAGAAGTGTTGCCCTTTAACAAGGGCGATGCGTAACTCAGTTCTATCTCAGCGCCTGTACAGGCTCAGTTCATATCGGTACGCTATGCTTACCATATAGCTCCCCTGGAAAGTTCAGGTAGCAGGGTAATAGCTACTTGCTGTAGGTCCCAAAAAGGGGCCTACAGCATTGTTCAGAAAGGAAAACAAAGATGGAGGTACAATTTCTCACGAGTGACGGACATCAACGAGTTCTCAGTCAATTAGAGTTTTTGCGCAAAGTGAAGCGCCACGAGGTCAATCAGAACCTCCGTGAAGTAGTGGAGGCAGGCGATCTCTTCGGCAATGCGGTCTATCAGGACGTGAAGCACGAACAAGCGTTTCTCGAAGGCCGCATCGGGGAGTTAGAGCGTTTGCTGGCAATCGCTACTGTAATTGAGAAGGAATCAACTGACGAAGTTTCTCTCGGCTCTATCGTCCATCTGGCCGCGCATGATGGCCGCGAATTTCGCTATACCATTGTCGGCTCCTACGAAGCTAATCCCGGTGCCGGGTTGATTTCCAATGAATCGCCAGTAGGGAAAGCGCTGCTTGGTCATAGTGTAGGTGAGCGTATCATCGTGTCCACCCCTGGCGGCGTAAAAGAATATACGCTTCTCCGTATCGAGTAATTCGCCGATGGGAGTACTTCCAGAAGAATACTCCCATCGGGAAACTATCCTCTGCAAAGAATAGATTACCTCAAGATTTGATCTTACTATCGGTATTTCCTATAGTCATAAGATGATCGGCACACATTAAAAAAGATCATTGGTCACGCCTGCCTCTGGTTCCTCGAGAACATAGTTATCGAGCGTGGTTGCGATATGTTTATGGCCCAACTGAAGTTGGGCTTGCTTTGGCCCGCGCTTCTTCGCTATTCTGGTTCCCACGAAGCGGCGGAAATCGTGCGGTTTGATGATAGATGCCAGCGTTTCTGGATCGACCAATCCTACCTCCGCTCCATAACGCTTCACAATTCGCCAGATAGAGACTGAGGATAGGGGCTTATCTGACAATCTGGCGTTATTGCTCTCGCTCTTTCCGCCCTCGAAGTGTGTAAAGATATAGGCTGAATTTTTTGGACGGGCTGCAAGCCACGCCTGGATAGCGCTATATGCCTCGTCAGACATCGGCACATCACGAAACTTCACCTCGTTTTTGCTGCGAATGTGGAACGCCCAGTCGCTTTCCCTGTGTACGATCTGATCCAGCCTGAGCTGGCGGAACGTATCCACGCGCAAACCTGTGCTGGCGAGAGTGAACAGGATGGCGCGATTGCGCAATTCAAGGAGGCGATCACCATTCGCCAGGTCGGTCATTTCGCGCATAGCATCGGCTTTGATCTCGACCCGGTTATGGGGGCGCTGGTTCTCCTTGAGTCCGCGCTCGCTGGCTCCCTCGACCTCTTGAAAGGCTTTGGCCGTCAACGGATGAACATATCCCTGACGACTGGCCTCCTTCATTGTTTTGCGCACGGCGGCAGCCATGCGGTTGATCGTTGCGGCAGAATACCCCCGGTCTGAGCCGGGCTTCTTCGCCCTGGCGAGATGATTGATCCACTGGGCGAACTTCGCGGGGTAGCAGGCTTGTTCAGCAGTACCAGCGAACTCCAGGTAGGCATAAAAATCCCGGCAGTAGATACGCAGCGAAGAGGGGTCGAGCAGGTGAGACAGGATAGACTGATCAAAGCCGAGATGAGCCTGCATTTCTAGCGCGCGCTCATCAATAGAAAGGCCAGCAGATGGCTTAATCTCTCCACGATTATGACGTACATATGTTCCAATACTAAGCGCCAGTAGTGGGGGAGGGGAGGTTGGGGCGCTGGTTGCTGGCTGTAACATGGTAAACTCGTCTTCTAATTGTGCTACATAGCTAGAGGGTTGCGTTACGTTGTCCGTCATATTTCCGTCATCCTTTATGTGTTGTGTAAACAGCGCGTCACCGCTCCGAATCGTGATTTTTGGGTTCCAGAGTAAGAAAATGTATCTTTACTTACTCTGAGCCGCTATGAAAAATATACCTGTCTTCGCACCCATTTGTCAAGACCAGATACCCTGATCTTCATAAACCGGCACAAATATTGGTCAGGCCAACTCAGAACGCTTTCCTGGCAAACGAAGCGATTCAATAGAAACGCTACATTTGCAAATAACGGAATGTGACGGGTCACTTTATGGAGTTTTAGAGAGTACTTCACGTAAGTTCGCCATCCGGGACATCCAATGAAAGCGTCTGCGACTATGGGTATATCACCCACAGCAAGATTGTGCTGATACAACCAGTTTGTATGACTATAGGAAGTTTCAGATGGGAAATATCCCTCTCTCTAAGGTGCGAGAGCTACTATCTCGCTTCAAAGAGCGAACGGAAATCCCTGCCGGAAAGCAGATGCTCACCCATATTCGTATACGTTCCATTCGCCAGCAGTTCTCGTGCAATGTGCTGTAAATGTCCCAGCGTGGCGCGCATCAGGCCAGAAGCGAACGTGACCCGCGCTACTCCGAGTTGAGCCAGTTCGGTTAAGGCCGGCGCTGGTGGGCCAGCGATGATATTAATCGGCCCGGCAATAGCTTTGACGAGTCGCGCAATAGTTGGAGCATCACTAACACCAATGGGAAAGGCGCAATCCGCCCCCGCCTGTAGATAGGCATTCGCGCGTTCTACAGCTCGTTCAAAACGGCTAGCGGCCTCGTCACCTGGCAAGAGATAGACATCTGTACGAGCATTTATGACCAGTGGCACATCCATTGAGGCAGCAGCTTCCTGAATGGCCTTGAGTAGTTCGACCTGATAAGCTATATCAACCAGCGAAGGCTGCCCCTGCTTTGTCGTATCTTCAATATTGATACCAACAGCCCCCGCTCTGATGATGGCTTCAACAATCTTCACAACTTCTTCGATACTCTCTCCGAAGCCCGCCTCGATATCAATGCTGACGGGACAGGCAACCACGCGCGTGATGTTTTCCACAACACCGAGCAGCATATCACGGCTGATGTGTTGACCATCGGGATAGCCGAGCGAGGCCGCCACACCAGAGCTAGTAGTAGCTATGGCTTGAAATCCGGCCTGTTCGAGGATGCACGCGCTGGCAGCGTCCCAGGCATTCGGTAAAACGAGCATATCTGGAGCGGAATGCAACTGCCGGAACTGGTTTGCTTTTTCCTTTTGAGTTATGAGAGCCATTGATATACCTCCTGGAAATAATGCATCTCGTTTTTTTCATGGTATCACACATATTCAGCTATTACGAACTCCCTCCCCCAATCAGATTGATAGAGACAATATTCCCAAAACCTTGTACATACGGCAAAGCTATAGTATACTTAGTATGCTTGTTCTAAGTCCAATTGTTACCATGAACAGAGTTTATGTATGGTGGAGGGTTTTTTCTATGGATTTACCGGCGGATACGCCGCGTGCGCTGGTGATCCTGCCACACGCGCTGCGGGAAAAAGTGGGTAATCGAGCATCGGTCAGTGTTCGCGGACAAAACGTGCGCGAAATCATTGACGCACTTGAACATGATTATCCTGGATTGGGCTTCAACCTCTGTTACGAAACGGGCGAACTACGTCCTTACGTCAACATTTTTGTTGACCGCGAAAATACCCGCTATGCGCAGGGGCTGGATACAGTAGTGCGCGATGGAGCTACTATCCACATCTTACAGTCGGTTGCTGGCGGTTGATCGACAATTTCAGGTATGAAGACATCGTTGCTGCATCAAAAGGAGGTCTTTCAATTGAGCGATTCTACAACCTTCGCGCCAGGTACGGTGCTGGTGCTTGCTGGCACCAAACGTGGTCTCTTTCTACTTTCCTCGCGTGATCGCAAGCGCTGGGAGGTCAATGCGACAGGCCTATCTGGTCATCGCACATTCTATGCAACTCTCGATCAGCGTAGTGGTCATAGAATGTTCGCCGCCGACAATGGCGACTTCTTCGGCACGTTTTTACGCTACAGCGATGATTTTGGGCAGACATGGCTTGAGCCGGAGCAGGGTATCCAGTTCTCTGAGGAGAACGGACAGAAGCTCGAAAACATCTGGATCATCGAGCCGGGGCGCGCCAATGAACCCGAAACTCTCTACGCGGGAATTGACCCGGCCAATCTGTGGGTCAGCGCCGATAATGGCGTTCACTGGAGCTTAAATGAGAGTCTTGCTAATCATCCAACCCGCGACCGTTGGAATCCTGGCGCTGGTGGACTATGCCTGCATACCATCGTGGTCGATCCTAGCAATGCGCAACGCATGTGGGTAGGTATCTCAGCCGTTGGTTGTATGCGCACCGACGATGGCGGCCAGAACTGGGTCTTCCTCAACAAGAACGTGCGCGCCAGCTTTCAGCCGGACATCTACCCGGAGTTCGGGCAGTGTCTTCACCGCATGATACAGCATCCCACACAGCCAGACGTACTCTACCAGCAAAACCACTGTGGCATCTACAAGAGCCTCAATGCCGGTGATGATTGGATAGACATCCAGCACAATCTGCCCTCCGAGTTTGGCTTCCCCATCGCCCTTGATGCTCATAACCCGGATACTGTGTTCGTCGTTGTGGAAAATGATGCTCGCAACAACGTCGGCGAGCAATTTAGCATCTACCGCACAAAGAATGGCGGCGAACAGTGGCAGCCACTTACCGAAGGGTTGCCTTCCGGCCCCGGTGTGCGCCTGGGCGTGCTGCGTCATGGAATGTGTACTGATATGCTCGACCCTTGCGGTGTCTATGTTGGTACTAACACCGGCCAGGTCTTCGCCAGCGCTGATCGCGGCGATAGCTGGCACCTCATCGCGGATTTCCTGCCATCGGTCTATTCAGTGAAAGCTGTTGTGGTCGAGTAGGTCTGTCTCTTGTAGTGTATCCTTCTCATGCAAGAGGAAAGGACGTAAAGCAAAGGCATTCCACACAAGAAAATATGGGTAATCTTGCGCATGTCTCGCCAGGGAGAAAACAGTACGCTTGCACTAGCAGAATGTACTGTCCCTGGCGAGCATGTTGTTCCAGGGCGGTTAGTAAGAAGGGATAACATGTTAAGGATTACCATTTCAAAACGTATTGCTCTCCTCAGCGCCTTGTTGCTCGCTGTGGCTATCGTGGGAACTGTCTTCGCGCAGACCAGCGGAGCCAGTTCTAGCAATGACGCTGGCAGGCAGATTCGCAATCAGAGTTTCCAGCCTCTGACGCTGCGGCAGATGGTACAGCAACACCAGCTTGCCTCAACTGTACAGGTGCTTTCATCGCAATCGCCCAGCGTCATCATTCAGTTTCCGCTCTTCCCCAGCGGAGTGAAAAAAGCGTTTCCCCAGGCGACGGGCGTAGTTACCATTGTCGAAGGCAATCCTGCCGTGAGCCTTTTCGACTCGGTCACAGTCGATGTCTCGCATATGCCGCCCGACATCACCTTTACCATCTTCTTCATCGAACTGGCGAATAAACCATTCGGGCATGTTGAGTACGTGGCCGATCTGCACACGCGCGATGATGGCTCTGGTGAATCTTCGTTCCAGGCTATTACACTGGTCGCCTTCGCCGCTGATAATCGCACGCCGACCATTACCTCCCAGGATCAGAGCGGCACGGCTTCGGGCATCCAACTGGAACATATGGGGATGTGGTTCTCCTCGCTGCAAGACGCGCAGAAAACGCTGAGCGATAACACCCTGAAAGGCACATTGTTTGATGGTGGCAACCCTGCTCTTCATGCTGGCCCCCAGGCTATGACCGACGGACAAACCAATCCGGTGTTTTAAGCCCGCGCACACATGAACGTCCTGCAAACAAAGGAGCAAAACTATGCAATTTGTTCGTCGCATCCTATCAAAATGCGCTATTCCACTGGCTGGCCTGTTGTTCGTACTGAGTATGCAAGTTGGCGTCGCCTCCGCAGCCACGAACGTTTTAGACACGCCCCATGTTGCCACGCTGTCGCTGGCAGCGTCTGGTAGCTTCAATGCAAATGACGCCTTTTTGCGCCAGCTACAACGCGAAGGGAAACTTTCGCGCAGCGTCAATGTGCTAAATTCGCTAGGCCAAACCACCATCGTACAGTTTCCTCTGGTGCCTAGTGGTATCAAGCAGGCGTTTCCTAACGCAAGTGGACTGGTAACGATTGTGCGCGGGGATCGCAATAATGCGTTTTCCGATACTATTACGGTAGATGTACAGAATATGCCGCCCAATACTACCTTTACCATTTTCTTTATTGAGCTAGCAAATAAGCCCTTCGGAAACGTTGAGTATGTGGCCGATCTGACCACGAGAGGCGATGGTAGCGGTGAAACCATATTCCAGTGTATCGCCTTCGTTGCCTTCGCTATGGATGCGCGTAACCCCGGCACCTCGATAGATGGGCAGGAAGGCGTAACTTCGGGTACCAATCTTGAGCATATGGGCAT
>JBOGTO010000558.1:0-3513 GCA_050695155.1 Ktedonobacteraceae bacterium | reverse complement strand
AGAGAGAACTTCCCCCAGAGTAATACTCTTTGATATGGATGGTACGCTGCTAAGCGAAACGGAAACCCCCGATCAGAGTTGGCAAAAAGTTTGCTTTCAATTTGCTCCACATTATAATCTTTCTCCTACAATCCTCTTGCAAGCCATCAGAGAAAGCTATACCACTTATAAAAGTGCTATAAAAGATGATGCGAAAAAGCAACGCCGAGATCGTCTCGATCCTTTTACTGTACGGTTGGAAATGATTGAGGAAGCTCTTGTCCTTGTTGGTAAAAAAGACTCACGAGGGGCCTCAGAGATAGTTCACGCCTTTGAAGCCTTGCGTGAAGAGCATCGTCAACTTACGCCTCATGCGCTCGATACACTTCAGACACTACAGGCAAAAGGAATTCATTTAGCTCTCCTTACTAATGGTAATGCGAGCTACCAACGACGAAAAATTCAACAACACCATCTGGCTCCCTTGTTCGATTGTATTTTGATTGAAGAAGAATTTGGCGCGGCGAAATCTGACACGCGTATCTACGAATATGCGCTTGCGCAGTTCCAGCTTACTGCACAGGATGCCTGGATGGTCGGCGACGATTTAGCTATGGATATAGTTTCAAAAAGAATAATGATCGTATGATTAACTTGCTGGTGGTATTAATAGACTTTCTGCCATCTGGTGGATGATGCCATTGCTATAAATAGAATGTGTTGTATCTCTGTGAGATTGCCACGTAGATACTTTCCCTCCTGCTTCTACTACCAGGAGCTTTCCTGCCTCGATGTCCCAGGGAGGCGTTGCATGATTGATAAGCATATCAGCTCGTCCGCAGGCAACATATGCCAGGTCTGTTGCTGCTGTGCCTATCATACGTATTCGTCGAACACGAGTTGCTAGTCTGGATATATCCTCCAGACGCTCGTGAGTATCCTCTACGTTGTTATCTTTGGCAAAGTCTCCCACATGGACTATCGCGTCGCTTAATGCCTCAATGGAGGAAACATTGATACGAGTTCCATTCAAAAACGCTCCTTGTCCTTGAATCGCGGTAAACATTTCGTCTCGTGTAGGAAGATATATGATGCCTCCTAGAGTGATCTGATTGCTCACTAATGCGATGGAAATGGCGAAGAGAGGGCTGCCGTGTTGAAAGTTGGCTGAACCATCGAGCGGATCAACAAGCCAGTAGTGCCTATCTGTTCCCTTGTGGCCTGACTCTTCTGAAAGAACTCCCATCTCTGGTGATTCTTCTTGGAGTCTGGTCAAGATAAGGCGTTCGGCTTCCAGATCAGCATCGAGTAGATCGTCAAGCGGAGATTTCTGGTATGCTACTTTAGCCGTGCCAAGCTTCTTGAGAAGATAATCTCCCGCTTGATGGGCCGCCACCTTAGCTATCTCTAGCATTCCGGGCAGGTTTGCTTGATCTATGGTAGTGTCTTTCACATGCCTCCTCCCTAATTTCCTGATGTATTGCAGGCATCTATAGAATGCTCAAGAACATGCTTCGCGGCATCTGCATAAAAATCAAAGAGGCCGCCTCTTGTTTTTCGTTGCAAGAAGAGTGTTGGAGTATCTTCCCCTCTTCCGTAGGCATAACTCTGCACTGTCATTAGTACATCATCTACTATGTAGATGTTAAAACGCGGGGTCAAGTTATATGTCTTGATTTCTAAATTTTTCAGATGTTCTGGACTGGTGCGTTCGATTTGATTACGTAATGTCCTCGCTAAAAGGAGGTTAACACTTGTCAGGTCAGCTAAAGTTCTTTGGGGATAATTTTCCTCTTCTTCTCGTTCAGCACATTTCGCGCCATTTGGGTCGAGGAAGCAGAGTTGTATTATATAGTTATCTTCTATAATAGCCTTGAGCAAAGCGTCTCTGCTATAGGTAAGAGTGATGGCATTTAAACTAATACCGGCTGCAAGAATTTTGTGAGCATCCTCGAACATCCGGGCATAAGAGAAGTCACGACTAAATTCCGTGCGGGTCCGATAAATATGTTGAAGTTCTCCCCATATCTCAAAACTTGCTTTCCAGCCTGCTCCTGTTTCAGGATGTTTTATCGGCGCATCTAATTGTTCACGACTGCCAACTATCACCTCTGCCAATTTCTCACTATCTGTTTCGAGCAATTTTGCTAAACGAGGTATTTCTTGTTTGCTGGGTGTTCTCTTCCCTCGCTCCCAGGCTGAGATGGTTTCAAAGGAATACGACCACTGTTGAGCTAATTCTTCTTGTGTCCATCCCATGCTTTTGCGATACGTTCGCAATAAAGTCGAAAAATCTGTACTCATCATACTTCTCACTTCTTTATTTACATCATTCTGTATTTTCGTACAACAATCGTACAACAAAACATGTACGATTTCAAGTACGGTTTGTACCTGTTTATGCTTTTATCTCTGTGGCACTCTTCGTATAGATTAGATAACCCGAAACAAGATAAGCAAAACACAAAGAAAGGAGTACCACACATGGAGCAAGGAAGCGAAGTGGCGCGCATCATGCGCCAGATCGACCTGGAACTGGAAGCCGCTCAACGCGGGATGCATGGTTTTGCCAGCACCGCACGGCACGATTTCATCAATGCACGAATGCAGCGCGGCGGGGAGCGCATTCTGCAATTGATCGACGAGGGCAAGCATGAGGAGGCGCAGGCGCTCATGAATGCCGACAATTGGGGGGTACAAGAGGAGAAAAAGGATGAAACAAAGACAAGAGCATGAGCTACCTACGTTGCCCATCGGCTTTAACGACCTGGCGGCGTTGAGAAGCATCATCAGTGGCTACCTGGCCTACTTGCGCCGGACTGCCGCGCACTCGCCGCAACGACAAACGCACATGCATTTGTTAGAGGGGGTCTATCAGCGCTTGATGGGTATCTCTGCTCAGGCGCTGGAGGCACGTATTTTCCTGAGTGTGCTGGAGGTGGAGGCGTTGAATACCGCGCTGCTGGGCTTTGCCGCCTTTGTGCGCCAGAAGGTCCCAGCATCGACGGAACGTGATGAGACCTTGCAGACATTAGAGCTGTTGCGACAACACCTGCTGACTATGCTCTAAGCCGGCGTAGTGGGTGTTTGCCGCCTGACACGCTCAAACCGTGTGCGCAACTGCCCGCAGGCAGCCGCAATGTCGTCGCCGCGTTCGGCGCGTACTGTATTGCTTACACCGTGCTGGAGCAGGATGTCGCGGAAGGCGCGAATGGCTTCTCCGGTGGGAGGCCGGTAATCGGCGGATGTGGCGTTGACGGGAATGCAATTGACGTGCGCGAATTGTTTGAGCGGCGCGAGCAATTCCCCCAGCTTGTGAGCATACTCAGGCGTATCGTTGACGCCTGCCAGCAGCACGTACTCCAACGTGACCTGCCGCCGCGTGGCCGTAATATACTCCTGGCAGGCGGCGATCAATTCCTCTACCGGGTATTTGCGATTGACGGGCATGGTTTTACTGCGCAGTTCATCGGTGGGCGCGTGCAGCGAGATAGCCAGGTTGACCTGCAACTGCTCCTGGCTCAGTTTGCGAAT
>JBOGTO010000557.1:0-5512 GCA_050695155.1 Ktedonobacteraceae bacterium | reverse complement strand
GTATAGTGTAGTATAACAGTATTGGCCTGTTTGTTCAACAGAAATTTCAGGCAGGTTATTATTAGCAAAGGAGTGATCTTGTGATTACACTGCCAAAGGCCATCACTTTTGATTGCTATGGCACCTTGATCGACTGGGAGAGCGCGGTGCAGCAGTTTTTCGCGCAGCGATTAGCGGCGCACGATATTGAGAGTGTGGACGCTCGCGCGCTACAGCACCGCTGGGAAGAGATACAGTTCGTGTACATACAGGAACGCTATCGTCCGTACCGCGAGGTTTTGCGTGACACCATGCATATGGCGCTCGATACGGCGCAGATTCCCTATGCCGAAGAAGACATTGAGGCGTTTGCCGATTCGATGGGTAAGTGGCAGCCATTCCCCGACACGAAAGAGGCCATCCTTGAACTCCAGAAGTTCCTCAAAGTCGTCCTCATCACCAATACCGATGACGCCATTATTGCCGAAACCGAGCGTACCATCGGTGTCAAGTTCGACGACATCATCACGGCTGAACAAGCCAGAGCCTATAAACCCTCGCGCCAGGGCTTTATAATGGCCCGCGAGCGTCTGGGTTTACCAGTATCGGACATCTGGCACGCCGGTTTCGGCTTCAAGTACGACATCGTGCCAGCCACTGAGCTTGGTTATACGACGGTATGGGTGAATCGTCAGGGCGAGACCCGTCCCGTAGATGTGAAGGAGACCTTTCTAGTGGGGGATATGAGGACGCTGGTCTATGTGATCAAAGGAATAGCAGCATCTTCATAGACCAGCCGCGCCTGCTCATTTCTAAGCAGGCACAGCCGAACAGACTGACCTACTTACCTCATCCCTGCCATCAGGGATGAGGGCATATTTATGGTTGTTGCCCAGGTTTTGCTGCCTGAGTGTTCGCCTTATATGCTTCCCAGACGCGCTGGAGGGCCGGATCTCCTGGGACGTTGCTGTAAATGGAGTAGATGGTCATGTCGTTCTCCCAGCCGAGCGATTGCCAGAAAGCTCTGTGTTCCTCTTCTTCCGGGCATTCTTTGCCGGTGCAGGTCCGCGTGTGGATGCTTCCAACTCCCTGTGCGAGCATGAAAGTAACTGCTTGCTTCACCAGGTCGGCTTGAATAGCCTGGCGGCGCGCAACAGGTTCGACGGGCTGCACGTAGAGTTCCTCGATTTCACCGGAGAATCCTGGCATCACCGGATGCCCTTGTACGGTACAGGTGACAAACCCTGAAATGACGCCCTGTTCTTCTGTCACGAAGCAATGGACGAGCTGGTGGGACGCATACTGTTTGAGATTGGCAAGAATGAGTTGTGCTGACGATTCAGGAAGTGGAGTACCCGCTTCCGCACACATCTGAAGCCACAAGTCACGAACACGCTCTGCCTCGCGTTCTTGCATTGGTCTGATCTGAGCCATATATCTTTTCTCCTTTGTTGTCTCACACGTCTATTCAATCGTTATTAAAAACGAGCGGGCGAGAAGCGCAACAAAGGCGGAGCGCGAACACAAGGAAACAAGCCAGCAGACATTGGCTGGTAGAGGTTTGCTTCCATATTGACCATACGGGTACCCACGAGAGAGTGCCGGATGAGTATGGTCTAGATTATTCAGGTTGGGGCGAACATAAATTGTCCTTCAACTGATCGAGAAGCTGTCTACCACTTCTTCGTAAAGTATGTCATGGGGGTTTCCGATTTGTCAAGGCGTGTAGGGAGGATGATGTTTGTGGTTTGAGGCGAGCGGTTTCAGCCGCTCGCATAGAACACGAGGATGTGTTTTGTTCCTTACCAGAGTCTCACGACATCTTTGAAGGAGAGTTCGCCATTGATATAGCTGACTGCGCCAACATAGCGGCGCATGAAGTTGTTTTCCCCTTTGAGAGTGACATCGAGCTTTGCTTCGTCCTGCTCTCTGGGAATAAGATGGTTGTACTGGAAGGACAGTGGGCCGTACTTCTGCTGGAAGAACGCCTCAACATCGTGTTTGAAGCTGGCTACGAGGTCTTGTTCAATCATTATGCTATGCACCTTTCCAGAGGAGAAGGTCAGAGTAGCGGGGCTAGCCGTCTGATCTTCTCTTCGTCGAATCTTCAATTGGCTACAGCGATGCCGATTTTGCCTACTTGCACTCGTTACCGCTATAGCCTGCTAAACGCTTACTTTACCATGAGCAGGGTGACGCTGTTGCCGAAGAACTCGGCTTTCACGGTACCCAGAGAACGATCCATGAAGACAGTAAAGGTTGGACTTTCGCCGCGTCGCAACTGGGAGCGGTCGTCCACTACGCCTGTGATGCGCAGCAGCCCCGCCTCTTCCACGACATTCGTGATACGGGCGATACGAGACATGCCAGGCAGCGCGACCGTACTCATCGTTTCGGGCGCGCCCGCGAAGACCGATCTGGTGATGATCCCAGTTTTGGCATCGAGATTCACATGACCCTCAATCACATACGAGGCATAGTTGGGCAGCGGCTTTTGCGGCATTCCTGCCACGGCCCGGAACGTCACTGTGCCGTTCGTTGCGGCGCTGTTCGCCAGCAGACCAGACGAGGGCAATACGGCTCCTGCCGCGATGGCGGAACTGGCACCCGCCACTTTCAAGAATTTTCGCCGGTTGAGTTTCTCCATTGTGCGTACCTCCTCTCTAAACGTGTGGATTGCCCACAAAGGGGAACTCATTAAGGTAGTCGGTGTGGGGGCCGACCATGTCCGTCGTGATCTGCCCGTTCGTCACGAGCGCGAGTGAGATGTCGATCACGTCGTCGGTGAGCTTGCGCCCATTGAGGAAGCCTGCTGAACTGTTGTAGTTGTAGGTCAAGATGTCGGGCAGCAGGATGTTCGTAATCGCATCCGCGTGCGCATCGTCATAACCAAACGACTTCAACGTGTTCTCAAAGCTCTCCCCGAAAAGCGCCCGCTGCTTGCTGGGCGGCGTATTATTGAACGTGACCTTGTCATTGCCATGATTGAACACGGTATTGATGGCCGGGCGACCCATTTGATCGTCCTGGACAAGATCATTGGCATCGAAGTCCGCGTCACCTGTGGCCTGGAGCGTGCGCACCCAGATGCCTATGTTCGGGTTGTTGCCCAGCGCCCAGTTTGGCACCTCCAGCGCCATGCTGAAGACGTTTTTGTCGATGAAGAAGTCGCTACCCGTGAACTTGAACCCGTGCAGGAAACCCACCAGGTCGAAGAAGAAAGGGTCGCTGCGGAAGCCTGCGTAGAACTTGTACGGGCCATTCTCGGTAATGGTGATCGAACTATCGAAGTTCACCGGCGCGCCTTCGATGATAGTTTCGCCGTTTCCCTGACCAACCACCCGGCGTACTCTCGCCTTCTGGTGGCCGTTCACAGGCTGCGAGAACGTGACGCGGAAGTTGATCTCGGCGAGCGCGTCGCCGTCGGTATCAACCTTAATTTCGTAGATCGCGCCAGGCTCAAACGTGGTGGCGAGTGTTGGAGCCAGGGGATTCACATTCAGGATCAGGATCGTTTTGTCGTCGTCCCCAGGTTTCTGAAACGCATAATGGTCGGTAATATCCACTCGCGGATCATTATTTGGAGACATTAGACCAGGGGCATCCAGATGGTCTGCCATACCTAACCTCCTTGTTGCGCGTGGGCGAGCAGCCTGGTCGAATCGTTCATAGAAATACATACGCCACTGCAGTTGGTATATGCGCTCCTGGAATATCGTCTGGAAAGGCTATCTATGCCACGCCCGGTAACGATTGCGATAAACATGGTGAGCGTGTGTTCCTCATGAGATTTCCATTGCTCATCCATAGATACGCATATACAATATGAGTGGATTACCAGTTTTCAAGCGGCTTGACGAATGTTATTGGTATCTTTGCGAGGCTTGCGGTATACTTGATTGTATATTTCACAAAATAGCAAATTTCACGAGGGAGAAATACCTATGACTGTAGATATTAGCGACATTGAGAAGATCATTGCTCAGGAAGATAGCTGGCGGCAGACGCAGACCATCAACCTGATTGCCAGTGAGAACACGCCCAGCGAGGCGGTGCGGCGGGTGCAAATTTCGGACTTCATGGGGCGTTACGCTGAGGGACATCCCAACGAAGGCGACAAGGTGAACCGCTATTACCAGGGAACGCGCTACATCGATGAGATCGAGCGCATGGCGACCGCCGAGATCATCGAGCTATTTCGCGTCCGGCAGGCGGATGTGCGTCCCATCAGTGGCAACAACGCCAATACCGCGATAGCGATGGGCTGGCTGCGCGGCGGCGATACGATCGTAGCCAACTCGACCGACGCGGGCGGGCATATCAGTCATGGCCCGGTGGGCGTCTTTGGGCGGCGCATCCAGAGTCGCGGGCAATCGCTGAAATTGGGCGGCCCCAACTCGATCCACTTGCATTATTTGCCCCTGACAGAAGATCATTACCACATCGATGCTCAGAAGACCATCGAATTGATCGACCATGTCTCTCCGCAACTGGTGGTGATGGGCAAGAGCCTCTTTCTCTTCCCGGAGCCGGTCGAGGAAGTGGCGGCATTCTGCAAAACGAAGGACATTCCGCTGCTCTATGACGGGGCGCATGTCCTCGGATTGATCGCGGGCGGCGAGTTCCAGCAACCTCTGCGCGAGGGCGCGACCTGGATGACCGCCAGCGTGCATAAAACCTTTCCAGGCCCGCAGCGCGGCGTGATCCTGGGCAATCTGGATGCCGAGGGCGAAAAGAAATACTGGCCCGCCGCTGATCGCGGCGTCTTCCCAGGCACGTCCAGCAACCATCATCTCTCCACGCTGCCCGGCCTGGTGGTCGCCACCCGCGAGATGAAGCAATTTGGCGCGGCCTATGCCTCGCAAATTGTGCGCAACGCGCAGGCGCTGGGACGCAGCCTGGACGAACTGGGTACGCCGGTAGAGGCGCGCGCCTTTGGCTATACTCGCAGCCATATGATCGCCGTCAATGTCTCACAATGGGGCGGTGGTGTCGAGGTTGCCAAACGCCTGGAAGCCAACGACATCATCGTCAACTACAACATGGTTCCCGGTGATGCCGATCCGCGCAACCCCTCCGGCCTGCGCATCGGCGTTCCCGAAATGACGCGCTTCGGCATGGATGAACGCGCCATGGGCGAACTGGCTCAGTTGATGCACGACGCCATTCGTGGTAAGAACGTTAAAGAGCCGGTAAACGCTCTGCGTGGTCGGTTCCTGGAGATGCAATACGTGTGATGCTTTAAGGTTCTAAGCCTCAGACTTGTATTGTGCTAGCAAATCCATCAGCCACTGCTCATCGTGGATTGGCACGCCTGCTTTTTGCGCTTTTGCCAGCTTGGAGCCGGCGTCTTCGCCCACGATCAGGTGGCTGAGGTTCTTGCTGACGCCGGAGGCAATCGTTCCGCCCAGGCGCACAAGAGTTTCTTCGGCTGTGGGGCGCGTCATCTGGCTTAGACGCCCGGTAAGCAGGAAGGTTTGCCCGGCAAGCGGGCCATCGACTGGTTTCTGCCGCTCCTCTGTCATGTTGAGGC
>JBOGTO010000556.1:0-2068 GCA_050695155.1 Ktedonobacteraceae bacterium | reverse complement strand
GGGGGCCTTCATGGCCGCCCGCGTCCCTGTTCCCTTTGTTCAATCCTGGAAACACTGTCTCTAACGGCGCGGGCGGCCATGAAGGCCCCCACCCATCCCCACACCACCCCCGCCCCTACGGATTGTTAAAGATTCGCCTCAAACTTTCAGGCTGTGCGAATCTGCGCTGCTTGCTCTAACCCCAGCGATTGGATGGCTTGTTGGCGCAAGACGAACTTTTGCACCTTGCCACTGGCGGTCAGGGGATAGGCTTCCACGAACTGGAAGTAACGCGGGATTTTCTGGTGGCTGATCTGGCCTTTGCAGTACTCGCGCAGCTCCAATTCGCTCAACTCTGTACCCTGGCGAGGGATCACGATCGCCAGCAACTCTTCTCCGAAGAATTTGTCGGGTACGCCGAGTACCTGCACGTCCGCGATCTTGGGATGACGAATCAAAAATTCCTCGATCTCGGTGGGGAAGATATTTTCGCCGCCGCGAATGACCATATCTTTCAAGCGACCCACGATGTTGATATAGCCATGCGCGTTCATGGTAGCCAGGTCGCCGCTATGCAGCCAGCCGTCGCTATCAATAGCATCGGCGGTCTTCTCCGGCATGTTATAATATCCGGCCATGACGAGATAGCCCTGGCAGCATAATTCGCCGCGTTCGCCGCACGGCACAATGGCACCGGTGGCGGAATCGATGATTTTAACCGCGCCATACGGCATCGGCACACCCACCGTTGAGGATTTCAGTTCAAAGGAGTCATCCTGCTTCGTGAGGGTAATAGCCGCGCTGGCCTCGGTCTGTCCGAATACGATAGTGGCGTTCGCGCCCATGCGCTCCTTCACTTGCTCCATAAGGTAGACGGGTACGGGAGAGCCGCCGCTGACGACGCTTTGTAGCGCGGACAGATCGTATTGCGCGAAGTCAGGATGCTGCATCATGGCAAGCAGCATAGTAGGAACGCCGCCAAACCTGCTGCAATGCTCGCTACTCAATACCTGTAGGGTTTTCAGAGGATCGAAAGCTAGCAGAGGATGCAGGGTCGCGCCGACGCCCAGCGCGGCCATGATGCCTAGCACACACCCACCGGCATGAAAGAACGGCATCGCGGTACAAACACGCTCCCCCGGTTGAATATCCCAGCGCAAGGCGAAGATGGTGCCGTTATTGAGGATGGCGCGTTGTGTCTGGATGGCTCCTTTGGGAAAACCGGTGGTGCCAGAAGTATAGAGAATTTGCGCGGGGTCAGTTGGCTGCACAGACGCTTGCCGCTCGCTCAGCGCATCCAGGCTGACTTGTTCGCCAGCCGCGACCATCTCGCGGAAGAGCGTAGGCCACCAGTCCTGCGATTCCAAAAAAGCGGCGGGAGGCGCGCCCAGCAGGCTGATGTAACGCAAACGCGGTAATACATCGCTGCTGACTTCGCCATTGGCCGCGCCCGGCGTGACTAAGGAGCGAATGGTGGCGAGGCAATCGTGATCGCGTACCTTCGCCATGAAGAAAAGCGCGGCCACATCGCCATTGTGCAAAATATATTCTACCTCTTTTGCTCGCAGCACAGGGTTGATCGTCACCAGCACAAGTCCGGCCTTCGATGCCGCCAGTTCGAGCAGAGGCCACTCCGGCAGATTGATGGCCCATACCGCTATATGCTCCCCTTTTTTGAGGCCCAACGCCATCAGCCCGCGCGCGACCGCGTTGACGCGCTCGCGGTATTCGCTATACGTCCAGCGAATGTCGAGCGCGCCGCCCAGTTCGGGATAGCACGAATAGACAAGCGCCTCCCGCGTGGGGATTTCTTCCGCGCGGCGATCTAGCAAATTGCCGGGCGTGGTTTCGAGCAGCGAAATACCCGCAGCCTCGGCCTGCCAGTAAGAAAGGCCATCATCAGTCATGCCCATAGTCGTTCTCCATTACAATACATTGCGGAATGCTCGCAAGACGGTCTATTATACAGTAGCATACGCTCTATGATGATGAGTTGCAAGAGGTGTAAAAAAACAGGGCAAGCTTTGACCAGGGCGGGGGCAAGCCCCGCCCGTACCCTACTACGATGCGTCCCACATCGGGCGTACAG
>JBOGTO010000555.1:0-28984 GCA_050695155.1 Ktedonobacteraceae bacterium | reverse complement strand
CTGTAAGCTCGGTTATATCTTCTGCAAAAAGTGCATGACAGCTTCCAGCACGCCGCCGCCTACGGCGCGTGACTTGTCGGAGATGGTGAAGCAGTGTTCGCGGGTGGCGCGTGGGTCTACGTCGCCTACCTTCATATCCGCATGGACAGGGAGTTCATCGCGTACCAGTCCGCGCAGTATACCGGGGATGGCCGCGATAATGGGGCTGGTCGTCTCGCCATCTTTGACAATGGCGACCATTTCGCCTGCCTGAACATAATCTCCAATCTGGCGCAGACCATAGAGCAATCCAGTGCATGGAGCGCGTAATAAGCGTTCGGCAGCATAGCCGCCAACCATGCCGGGTACGCCTGTATTAGCTTCAGCGCATCCTTGCAAATATACGCGCCCCAGGTTGTGGCCGCGATTGGTCTCAATCACGGCGTGTGCATCTTTGCCTGCCTCATAACCGGGGCCGAGCGCGATTACGATAGGCGCATCGTTGATAGTGATGCCACTATTGCGTTTGGCGAGGGTTGCTTCAACCAACACAGTCGGGCGCATGGCTGTAATGAATGCTCCGTCAGCATCAACAACTATCGGTATGTCGCCGCGCGCGAAAGTCTGCTGCACTTCGGCGAGAGTGGATACATGGCGGGCTGTGATACCCTCTACAGTGATTTGCTCCTGGGTGACGGCTTCGGCAAAAGCTACTGTGCGTCGCAAAACAGTAGGCTGGGCCAGTTCGCTTGCCACGACCTTAAAACCTGCTCGTGTCAGGCGGTGAATAACGCCAGTAGCGAGGTCGCCAGCGCCTTTAATCGCTATCAGTGTGGTATCCATATATGCCTTCATATCAGTGCCAGCCGAGGTAGCGCAATGCCTGCGATATTCGGTGTCCGGCCTGGGTGACAGCCGTGATGAACTCGGCCTGTTTGGGGCTGCAGCGCTCGCTCGGCCCGCCGATGGAGACAGCCGCGACGGTCATCCCCAGGTGGTCGAAGATGGGCGCGGCGATGGCCTCGATGCCCTCTTCCATTTCGCTTTGCGAGATGGCGTATCCTCGCTGGCGCACCAGGCGCAGTTCTTCTAAGAGCAGGCGTGAATCGGTAATGGTGTTGTCGGTATAACGAGTCAAGGTGGTTGAACTGAGAATTTCGCGCAGCCGCGTCTCCCACTGGTAAGCCAGCAGCACTTTGCCCGTCGAGACGGCATGAGCCGGAAGGTGCTGGCCTGGTACGTTCACGGCTCGCACGAAGAAATAGGAATCTTCGGTGTCGATAATGACCGCTTCCATGCCCTCAAGTACGGCCAGGTGAACCGATTCATGCGTTTGATCGCGCAACTCCATCAGGATGGGCCGCGCGGATTTACGCACCGCGTGAGCATTGAGGATGCTCGCGCCCAGCGCCGTAACGCGCAGGCTAAGAGCGTATTTATGGCTGTCCTCATCCTGTACCAGCAGCCCCTCGTTCACCAGTGCCGTTACCAGCCGGTGCGTAGTAGATTTAGGCAAGCCCGTCGCTGCCGACAGGTCGGTAATGCCAAGTAGTCTCGTATTGCCGAAGGCGCGCAGCACGCTGGCAACGCGATGCACAATATGGACCGTTGTTTCTCCCTCGACAGGTTCTCCATGTCGCATAAAACCCCCAGAGCCGGCGTTGTGTTCTACACAATGGAATAACGTTCCATCGATATGCAGAGAGTATATGCAATAGTGATTAAGAGTGTCAAGCCCGGTTGCATTGCGACAACCTGAGCGAAAATTGTATGATGTGGCGGATTGCAAGAAGAGCAACCGAATAGGCACTAACAATAAAGAAGGGATATTCCTTAGTATGGCAATGCAAATGGGTCAAGAGATCGTTGTTGATTTCGACGTGCCAGCAAAAATGCGCGATGGTACAACGCTGCGCGCGAATATTTATCGACCGGTGGGCGAAGGGAAATGGCCGGTATTGTTGACGCGCTTGCCCTATGGGAAAGACTTGCCGGGTGGTACCGCTATTTTGGACCCGGCGCAGGTGGCGCGGCGCGGCTACGTGGTGATAGTGCAGGATACGCGGGGGCGTTCGGCCTCGGAAGGGGAATGGGTGCCATTCATCTATGAAGCGCAGGATGGGTACGATACCGTCGAGTGGGCGGCGCAACTGCCCCATAGCAACGGCAGTGTTGGTATGTACGGCATCTCCTATTTCGGCTTCACCCAGTGGGCTACGGCGGTCTTGCAGCCGCCCGCGCTCAAAGCTATAGTGCCTGCGCAGACCTGGAATGATCCTTTCAACGGCGTCACATTTCGCGGGGGCGCGCTTGAATTGGGATCAGCGGGAAGCTGGCAGTTGATGATGGGCATCGATGTATTGATGCGCCGCCACCGTAATGACCCACAGGCGTTAGGCCGCTCGATCTACTTGTTGGCGAAGGAAACCGATGCGCTGGGCAAGCAGGGCTACTGGTCGCTGCCATTGCGCGAATTTGGCCCATTGCAGCGGCACGACATTGCCCCGCAATTCTTCGAAAATTTCAACAGCCCACTGGACCGGGAGCATGAACTTGTCAAGCCACTGGCTATCTTTCAGCAGCAAGAGCGCGTTACGGTACCCGCGTTCAATGTGGGCGGCTGGTACGACATCTTCTTGCAGGATACCATCGCCAATTTCAAATTTCTGCGCGAAAATGGAAACAGCCCGGAGGCGCGGCAGAGCAAATTGCTCATCGGTCCCTGGACGCATGGCAGCTTTTCCAATCCTGTTGGCGAATTAAATTTTGGCTTTGGCTCGTCCGCCGCCTTTATCGACCTGCAAATTGACTTTGGAAGCTTGCAGGTGCGCTGGTTCGATCACTGGCTGAAGGGCATAGATACAGGTATGCTGAAGGAAGCTCCCATCAAGCTCTTCGTGATGGGCGCGAATGTGTGGCGCGATGAACAGGAATGGCCGCTCGCGCGCGCTGTCGATACGCGCTATTACTTACACAGCAATGATCGCGCCAACTCGCTGCACGGTAATGGCTACCTGACGACCGATAAGCCTGATAGCCACGAGCCTGCTTCCGATCGCTACGAATATGATCCCGCTAACCCGGTCATTACACATGGCGGCGCGCTGCTCATGACACCGGAGTACGCCCCTGGTCCGTATGACCAGCGCGCGACTGAGAGCCGCCAGGACGTGCTGGTATACACTTCCGGCGAGCTAAAGGAGGATTTGGAAGTTACTGGCCCCGTTACGGTGCATCTGTGGGCCATTTCGAGCGCGTCCGATACAGACTTTGTGGCGCGGTTGGTGGATGTACATCCTGATGGGTACGCGCAAAACCTGACGGATGGTATTATTCGCGCTCGCTACCGCAATTTCCAGCGCGGCGAAAGTCTTCCCTCGTTGATTGAGCCGGGCAAAGCATACGAGTACGAGATTGATCTGTGGGCTACCAGCAACGTCTTCAAGGCGGGGCATCGTATTCGCCTGGATGTGACCAGCAGCAACTTCCCGCGCTGGGACCGCAATCCCAATACGGGTCACGATTTCGGCGTGGATACAGAAACGGCGGTGGCGCGTCAGACTATCCTGCATGACCCTGAACATGCTTCCTATGTCGTGCTGCCTGTAGTGCCGGGGGCTTAAAGTGTGCTTCCATGCCCCCACAACGTCGTGGCAAGCAGCAAACCAATCACCAGCAATGTTAGCATAACCAGGCCGATGATAATGAAGCTGAGTTTTGGTGAAAGACCTTTCGCTGTGATTTGCGCCTGTATCTCAGGAATCAGGACGGTTGGCGAGGTAGGTTCGCCTTCATTGCCAGCCTGTTTGCCTGCGGGTGGCAGGGGTGTAAGTTTCTGAGCTTTACGCGCGTCCAGTGTTGCGATGCGAGGCGCGGTGGCGACTAGAGTGGGAGGAGTGCGCGGTGGCGCAACAATGTTGGCTGCCCTCAGAAAAGGCATATTGCCCGGCCCGCGCTGCTGGAGACCTGCCGGAACAGATTGGATTTCTTCGATTGCTGGTGGCGTTTGCCGTGCTGTCACTTTATGTATACTCGTTGCGCGGGCGCTCAAGACTTTTTGCAGCGTGGCGTCGTAGTCTTGCGCGAAGGCAAGAATAGTGGGATAGCGTTGTACGGGCTTCTTCGCCAGCGCTTTGAGGAACACCTCATCTAGCTCTGCCGGGAGGCTCGCGTTCAGCTCGCTGGGTGGGATTGGGCATGTATGGTGATGATGATGGAGTAGTTGGCTGGCCGTTCCCTCGAACACCGCGCGTCCCGTTACAAGCTGGTAGATCATGACCGCCAGCGCGTACTGGTCGGCGGCGGGTCCAACATGCACCGAGGTAGCTAGCGAAGGATCATCGAACTGTTCGGGTGCCATATACAGGGGAGTGCCAACCGAGCGATGCAGCGAGCGGCCATGACGATAGAAGGCGGCCAGGCCAAAATCGGCCAGCAAGAGATGAGGCCGCCCGTGCGGAAAAATTCGGGCGAGATTAGAATGGGGCGCATCCTTGAAAATGCCGCGCTCGATGCGTAACAGAAAATTAGTGGGCTTAATGTCTCGATGAATGATGCCGTGATCGTGGGCGCATTGCAGACCCGCCGCCGCCTGCAACAGGTAATACCCCGCCTCTTCCGCCGCGATAGGCCAGTGAAAGCCGAATTGCTGCGTGCGCTTTTGCAGCCAGTTCCATAGCGAACCCTCGGCCAGGTACGGCATGACCAGGTAGGTGATCGAGGGACTACTCGCCTCGATCTCTTCATCGCCAAAGTGATACAGTGGCAGTATATGGTCATGTTCTAATTCAGCTACGGCGCGTGCTTCACGTTCAAAACGAGTGGCCGCCTGTTTGCCCTCCGGAGTATCCGGGACGGCTCGCAGGTCGCCCGAAACGACTTTTATGGCGACTTTGCGCCCGATACGCGCGTGTTGCGCCAGATAAATATCACCCATCCCACCACTTTCAATGAGCCGCAATAACCGGTACCCACCGAGAGTTTTCCCCACCAGCATATTCATGCAATCAAGTCCTCACCAGAAGAATGTTTCCGACCCGCGCATTGAAGAACGCAGGCGTAATGTGTTACCTGATTACAGTATACAGAAGGGGGTGAAAAATGGAGTCAATAACCAAATCTCGGCCAGGACACGTCCGAGATTTGGTTATTCTTTTCTCATCGCGCGTCGTACAACCAGTTTCTGCCAGAACTCGTTGAGGAGCGGACAGGCGGCGAGGGATTGCGCGGTGGCTATGTCTTTGTTGCGGAAATGGCCGAAATCGTTGGTTAAGGCGACGGTCCATTGGGGGTAGGGACGTTCAACGAGGGTGATGATTGTGCCTGGCTGGATCATCCCTTCGCGCACGACGCGGCAATACCAGCCGGTGCGCCCGGTCTTTGCTACACGGTCAGTTAGCCCCTCGATACCCCAGCGTCTCTCAATCTTCCAACATGGATAGCGCGGGCCTGTCACCTGAATTTGCGCGTCACCAATAGCGTAGGTATCTCCGATACACGATGTTTGCTCGCTTAGTCCCTGTATGGTAAAGTTTTCGCCGAAGCCGCCGGGGCCGATTTCTGGCTGATGTAGTTCCGCTTGCCAGAGAGGGTAATGCGCGGCGGCATACAAAAGCACGGCCTGGTTGAGCTGGCCGTGATTCTCTGTATCCGCCTGCCTGTTGCCATCCAGGTGGGTAGTATACAGCCAGCGCGGCTGTGTACTCGGCGTGCGAAAGAACGATGTTTCCCATGCATCCAGTGTGCCGTAACGATGGGGCGTACCTACCTGCACCGATTGGAGTACTCCGATTTGCATGAACTTCCTGTCTTACATTCTGTAAGGTATGGGCGGGGGCGCAGCCTCCGCCCTGGTTTGATACTTATATCCCCTGTAATTGTTTGAGCGCGCTCTGGGCCGATGGCATAAATTCTGGGCGCGTCTCGGTCAGGCGCTGGAGCAAGGGGATGGCCTCCATGTCGCGGTATTGCGCGGTAAGCTGGCAAGCTACACGCACAACAGCGTCGCGCGGGTCGTTGAGCATATTACGCGCCACTACGCGGCTGCGTGGGTCTTCACCACGCGGGTCGATGCTTTTCAATGCCTCGAGTGACTGCGTGCGCACGTAGGGGTCAAAGTCGTTGGTGGCTTGCAGCACAAGGTCGAGTGCGCTGCGATCACTCAACTGCGCAAAGGTGCGGATTGCGGCGGCGTAAACAATGCTCGCGGGAATTTCTGCATCATGTGCCGGGAGATTGTCGCGGCGTTTGGCGCGATTCGCGCGCGCGCTCACCGGAATGACGCGGTTGACCAGCTGCGACAGCGAACCTACGACGCGGCGGTCTCCAAACTGCACCAGCGTATCGCATATCTGGCCCAGGCGCACGGCGTGTTCGCGGTCGGCGATGCCTGTGGTGCTATCCAGGCGCACCAGCAGCACGGATGCCGCTCGCAGTTCGCGTAAATCCTTTACCGCTTTCAGGCATGGTCCGAATGCCTCTTCATCCATGTTTAGCCCCTCAACGATAGCGTCGCGTCCGGGGCCGTTGATCCAGCGTTCGATGTCTGGCATCATGGGCAGGCAAGCCAGAACGGGTTGCGTGATGCGCGTGTCCTGCTGCGCCCCGCGCGAAATCTCGCCCCAGTAGCGGCCCAGGAAGAGTCCAAGCCGGTGTAGCGCGACGGCGTTGCGCCAGTTGGGCGACTGTTTTGCGCCATCGAAAAGTGCTCTGGTCAGGGCGGGCAGGTCGCGGTCGAAAGCGACGGGCAGCGTCTCGCCATGCATGATAGTCGTCGTATCTTGAAAGACCTGGGCGCAGATCAGCGCGGCCTGTTGTGCCAGGCGCGGGGATTTGGTTTCGCGCAAGTAATTCTCAAGAGGGATGGCGCGATACAACGGAGCTGCCAGGTAGCTTTCCAGTCCTTCGGCGTCGTCAAGGCCACTGGCTAGCATGATTTCAAAGAAACGGCTTTGATTCAAGGCGGCGAAAGCATCGATCACATCCACCTTTGCCCACCCTTTAGCCTCTTTGAGCGCGCTGACCAGCCCTTGTAGCGCGACGACGGTTGATTGCCGTACCAGCGATTGCGTGGCATAGAGAGAAGAATGCGGATCGGCGGCCAGCTTGCCCAGCAATACAGAAAGTTCGGGGGATTTGTAATAGCCCAGCATGAGTATAGCGATGCGGCGCGCGCGCCCGGTGCTGGTGTCGGCGGGATTGGCGTCGGCTGGCAAATCTTCGGGGTCGTCCTCTTCAGCCAGCTTGACCCAGGCGGGTGCCAGGTTTCCGGCGCGATCAATTTCCAGAATGGTGGGTATCAGCACTGGTATCCACTCTCGGAGCGGATCAATGTCGAGCAAAGGGGTCAACCTTTCAATGGTTGCCTGCACAGAATAGCCGCCCCAGCGCAAATCTGTCACCAGGATTGTAAGTTCAGCGCGTAGATCGCTCAACTTCTGCTTGACCTCGGCTGTCTCTGCATCGACGGGGGTGACGTCGCGCCGCGCCGCGAGATGTTCGACCGTTGCCGAACGATTTGAGCGTTTGAACGCAGCAGGAGGAACCGGCGCTACGGTGGTTGGAAGCACAGGCGCGGCTACAGGGGCATCATCGGTCACTTCCATGATTTCCAATGATCCCTGTCCCGTGGCATTGCCCCCGCCCTGCGGGGTAGGTTCGGTCTGTTCCAGGCTTGTGTCAGACATGCTATTCGTAATCCTTTTTCTTTATATTACGGAATCCAGATACACACCACTTTACATCGCACATTGTAGCTTTCTGCTCAGCTATGGTCAAGCGTTCTCGTTGAAATATGTGCTTTGTAACTTCAGGCATATTCTTTCGTACATCATAACATACAGGGTATAGAGTGTAGAAGCATATGGAGTTATCTATCTAATGAATGATCAGGAAATGCAATTTGCCGACCCCGATTGGGAGCCGACACAACCAGGACAAAAACAGCCAACCGCTTATACACCTCAGCCGGTCAATGACGATAGGCGCGAACGATACCAGCAGCCAAAAGTAGAGACGCCGCCTGAACAAAACGAAGTCTATGGCGGGCTACCTCCTTATGCTGGCGCGATGCCTGAGCAGCCGCGCCAGGCTCCTTACTCATATCAGCGTATGCCGTACCGCAGGCGCAGGCGCGCAGGCTGGTTATGGATAATCATAGCCATTCTATTCATCAGCTTGTTGAGTGGCGGCTCAAGCGCGCTGGGCGGCATCGGTCAGAGAAGCGTAACCCAGGAAAATCCATTCCCTAGTTCGGTTGCTGGAACTCCTACGATTGTGATAAATGAATCGGCTGGCAATATTCATGTGCAGCAGGGAGGTAGCCTGAATATTGAGGATGTTAAGAAGAGCAGTTTTTTTGCTGATCCCAACAATATCAAAGTGGATTTCAATCAAACAGGCAGCACTATTACCGTAAATGTTGATACAGGTAACAGCTTCTTATCTTCGAACAGTGTTGATTTCAACATCACGGTTCCAGATAGTGCCAACCTGCAACTTAAGACGACTTCCGGCGATATCAGCGTCAATGGTACGAGCGGAGCTATGAGCTTAGCTACCGTTTCGGGCGACATTACTACGACAAATGATACGTTTGCCCCGAATACCGTCTTGAGTACAACGTCGGGCGATATTCACTCGACGGGAGATACATACAGCGGTGAGGCCGGTTTTACAACGACCTCTGGTGACATTTCGATGCACCAGGATACACTAAGCGGCCCTGCGAAAGTGAATACTACATCTGGCGATATCGATTTTAATGGCACGATTGCCACATCGCCCGCGTCATCAGCGACATACCAGTTTAATACCATCAGTGGGGACATTCACATTGGATTGCCGTCCAGCACGAATTTTAGCGTTCAGGCCGATACTTCTTCTGGTTCGATAAATGCCGATGGCTTTCCCACGATTAACGTGCAGGACGCTCACGGGTCGGGCAGCCATGCCAGCGGAACGGTAGGCGCATCTCCTGGCGCGTTGCTGACTATAGGCGCAACCAGCGGTGATATAACTATCCGCCAGAATTCGTAACATGCTGTAGGGATGCAATTTATACCCCACGCTTGTTGCTATCCTCGTTATACTAAAGATGAGATAGTATCCTGGTGCGGCGATGTGGGAGGATTGAGGAGGAAGAGAGCGTGCTGGCGCGAACCTACTTTCATGATGTGGCTTACTGCATTCGCGAACTGTCTGGATGTAGAGCAGTTCTGCTTGTGCTGCATTGTCCCGCAATGGTACCTGATCGTCCCATGCTACAGGAGTTGCCCACCAATGCGCGTCTATTTGGCGCGTTGGAACTGGTTGGACTATTGCAAAACGAACGGGTGCGGGCATTGCGCGATGTAGCCTGTCAAAGCGGGCAGATACGCTTCATCAACGATGGTCATTGCGTGGCGGGCGGATTATTGGCTCAGAGTGTGGCAATTGCGCCTGTTGAATGTCCCTCCGGCCTATTGGGATATTTCGTGCTGGTCGATGCTATCGCGGGAGGCTTCACCGCTGGTGATATGCGCTTGCTGAATGGTTATCTGGCGGCGATTATGCCGGATTTTGAAAATAATGCGCGCTTGCCGGGTGCTACAGGCAATAGTGCTGCTTCTAATGGCTTGATTGATGGGCAGGAAATTGACACGGATCTGAATGGGAACACCATGCGCCGCGTGGTTGACGATATGAAGAATGACCTTATTGCGATGGTTAGTCACGAATTGCGCGCGCCTCTGACAGCCATTAAAGGCTACACGGGTCTATTGCAGGCATATAGCTTGAATGATTGCCAGCACGAGCGGGAGAACGAAGCAGAGACCACCATTACACCAGCTCGCCAGCAACGTTACCTGGATATAATCATGGATCAGGCGAGGCATCTTGAGGTATTGATGGGTGATCTGCTGGATGTCTCTCGTATCCAGGCTGGCAAACTGGCTATGCGCTGCACAGAAGTTGATCTTGCTTCGCTTTGCCAGCAGGTAATGCGGCTGGTCCAGCAGCGTATAGAGCAGCCCGATCGAGATCGTTATACGCTGCGTTGTGAAGTATCGCCTGACCTGCCGCCGCTTCAAACGGATGCCAACAGGCTGCAACAGGTTTTGCATAACTTGCTGGATAACGCCATCAAGTATTCGCCCGATGGCGGTTTGATCGAACTAAAGGTGAGCCTGGAGTACCTCCCGTTCAACAATAATGCTTTGCGCCAGCAAAATGAAAACCGGCTTGTGGCACTCATCACTATTAGCGACCGGGGCATTGGCATCAGTCTGGGCCAGCGCGGGCGTCTTTTTCAACCGTTTAGCCGCTTAGATCATCCTGTTTCCAGCCAGGTGCAGGGAGCCGGGTTAGGGTTATATATTACGCGGAAACTGGTTGAGGCGATGCAAGGCACCATCGAATTGACCAGTCAGGAAAATCAGGGAACGTGTGTTACACTACGCTTCCCTTTCTCTCAATCCGAAGAGGCGCATTTGCTCCATTCGACGAATGAACTGTATAGCGTTCATTTCTAAAAATAAGATTAGCCTATATTAGAAAATGATGAGTTTTTTATTGTTGACTTGTGCTTTTCGCTCGTATGCTGTTATGCTTAGCTCATGGACAGTTTGACCATGAAACTGTACTCATGATAGACGAAACGAAGTGAATAGACAAGGAGTATTGATATGCAAACGAAAAAAGGCCGTGGTCGTGGCTTCGCATCTATGACCGTTGAGAAAAAGCGTGAAATTGCCAGCAAAGGCGGCAGAGCGGCTCATGCTCTTGGCACTGCTCACAAGTGGACAAGCGAAGAGGCCCAGGCTGCCGGGCGCAAAGGTGGTTCCATCAGCCGTCGCCGACCTAAGAGTACTGCTCAGGCGTAGGTATGCGGAATATCTTTAGCGAAGGCTGGTTTTTACACCAGCCTTTCTTGCTTCAAGGGAGTTGCATGTAAAGCTGGGGGTCAACCCAAACGTTGTGTAAGAGTACCATAAAGTGTACATGCGGGCCGGTCGATGCGCCGGTGCTGCCCTCGTAGCCGACGATCTGCCCTTTGGTCACGTTCTGACCAACTTTCACAATGAAATGGTCCATATGCCCGTAGATGGTGGCAAGGTAGTTGCCATGATTGATTTTAACCGCCCAGCCAAGTCCCGACCAGTCCCAGCCCACCCAGATCACCTGCCCTGTATCGGCTGCTGTGATGGGGGTGCCATAGGGAGCGGCCAGGTCGATGCCGCTATGAGGTTTCCAGCAGCCACACCAGGTCTGGTATTCGTTATGGCCGAATACCTGTGAAATTACAGCTCCCTGGATGGGGCGTTGCATCTGTCCGGTTCCCTGTATACCGCTCGCGGTAATATACGTCGCGCAGGTACTCCAGATGTCGGTGCCGCGACAAGAACCGCCGCTATCGCCGCTGCTTAATACAGTGGCGATAGGCGAGATGGCTTGCTGTGATGTGCCGATGGCATTTGACTGAGAGCTTGTAAACAGACCACTAATATCCTGGGCAATGGTGGTCGTGTGCTGGCTGTTGCCCAGCGGAATCACAAACAATGATGCCAGCGTAATAACCAGCATTCCGCCGATTACAACTCCAGGTAACACAATGCGCCGCCTATGCGGAGTGGTGAGGCTCAGTGGATCGGTGCGCGGGCGCTTGTTGGAGGCCGGAATAACGATAGGCACTTTGACATTTGTATTCGGTGAACGCAGCGGCGCGGTCGAAGTCGCTGCTGGCAATTTGGCGGTGTTGTCTGGCGATGAATTGCCACCTGTCAGCGGTTGAGTTCCTCGTGGCTCAGGTGAAGAGAACATTGTACATCCTCGCTCTACAAATTACATAGATGGGTTTACATAAGCCTAAATGTACCTGAAAAAATAGACAATGGCTACCAGGCAAGCTGTGAAGTAGGGCAAATAGGCTAATGCATTGCGCGCATCTTTACCTGAATAAACATAGGCACAGCCTGATTTGACGTAGAATAGTAGAAAAGTAAGGCAGAAGAATATGCCGCGTATACGAGATTTTGGCGTGACCCCCGGTTACTTGCCGACCGGACCTCTCAATGCAATTACCGACGTTGCCGGTGTGCGCGTTGGGCATACAACAATACAGAGTGATTCTCATGACATACTCTGGCGCACGGGTGTCACTGCTATATGGCCTCATGCAGGCAATCCACTACTCGAAAGTGTCTATGCCGCTATTTTCGCTTTGAACGGCGTGGGTGAGATGACGGGACGTTCTTTAATTGACGAATGGGGCTTATTGAGCTTTCCCATCCTGCTGACGGGGACGAATCACGTAGGCATCGTTTATCACTGGGCCTTGCAATACCTCTTCGAGCATGGCGCGCAAGAAGCTGGCCTGACCTCGCTCATTACGCTGGTCGCGGAATGTGATGATAGTTACCTGGATGGATCGCAGGGGCTGGCGATCGCGCGTGATGATGTGTATGCCGCCCTGGATAGCGCAACGAGCGGGCCCGTTACCGAGGGATGCGTAGGAGCGGGTACGGGAATGCAGCTATTTGACTTTAAGGGAGGCATAGGCACATCGTCGCGCATCGTGCAGGTTGGACAGGCTCACTACACCGTTGGGGCGTTAGTACTAACCAATTTTGGAGCGCGTCATGAGCTGCGCGTCGATGGTATTCCGGTGGGACGTATGCTCGCAGATGACTTGCGAAGAGGAGCAGGCGAGGGGAGTTGTATCGTCGTGCTGGCGACCGATGCGCCGCTCCATGCTCGCCAATGCGAACGATTGGCAAAAAGAGCCGCCCTGGGACTGGCGCGCGCAGGTTCAACGGCCAGAGATATGAGCGGTGAAATTATCGTAGCGTTCGCCACTGGCAACCGTATTCCGGCCAACGCTGGAGCGGAGATCGATATTCGCGTACTGGTCGAGGGACCATCTAACGCCGGAGCCTCGGCCCTCAATGAACTGTTTACCGGCGCGGTAGAGGCCACCGAAGAAGCTGTTTATAATGCGTTAGTGGCGGCAGTGACAACCTATGGAGTCGATGGTCACGTTTTGCACGCCATTCCCCATGACCGGCTGCGCGAATGCCTGAATCTGTAGTCTTGTGAAGATATGACTCCTCAATCGTTGTAGAGGTAGCAGCAAGTTTTTGGGCGGAACAAAAAGTACTTTCTGCACAAAATATGAGTTGAGATGCTGTTCACTGATATAATGGACAACAATATACCAATCAGGTTAGAGGAGTAGCTGTTATTTCAAACGAAACGAACCGTTCGGAACATGTACCATCAACGGCTATCTCGACGGCTGAACACGAGCCGGAGATAGCCCCGGTTCCTCCTGTTGAGGTTGAAGAAGATCTGCTGGATGACGAGGTAGCCGACCGGAATCAGTTCATAGGAATGGGCGTATTCCGTTTTCGTTTCAGCCTGTCAAGTTTCCGCCTGGGCCGCGCTCTGTCTGAACGGCGTTTCAGTATCGCGGAAGCGGCGGTGCTGCTGATGGCAGCCTATATTGCGTCACGCGGCCTGGGAGTGATTCGCCAGAGCATGTTCAATGCCATCTTTGGCACAGGTGTAGCTGCGAACGCCTATTATGCAGCCTTTCGCCTGCCCGATTTCCTCTTTAACCTGATCGCCGGTGGCGCGTTAAGTAACGCGCTCATCCCCGTTTTTGTTTCCTATGACAAAGATCATGGAAGGCGGGCGGCATGGCGATTGGTCAGCCTTGTCTTTAATATCATGCTGGCCGCGCTCGTCGTTGTCCTGCTGGTGGGTGAATTTTTTACGCCCGATTTTGTGAACCACATTCTTGTGCCGGGTTATCCAGCTGCTGAGCGGGCGCTAACCACCAGTCTAACACGCATCATGCTCGTGCAGCCGCTCGTTCTGGCGCTTGGTACGATTGCAACGGCGGTTCTGAGCAGTAAACGCCAGTTCTTGTTGCCCGCGCTCTCCATCGCAGTCTACAATTTTGGCTTGATCGGGGGCTTGATTATCACATTAGCCATCCCCTCAGTAGGTATTTACGGTCCTACTATTGGGGTGCTGGTGGCTGCCGTTTGCCAGGTAGCTGTGCAGGTGCCGGGCCTTATCAAACAGGGATTGAGCTATACTTTTCTGTGGGATATTAGAGATGCAGGCTTGCGCCAGGTGATGCGTTTGCTTGCGCCCAACGCGGCTATCGTTGTATTCGGTTCCGCCGCCTTTATCATCGATACCGCCTTCGTTTCCTATCTTCCTGACCGGGCCAGTCTTGCCGCGCAACATAATGCCTATATGCTCTTCTATATGCCGGTAGCCCTGTTAGCCCAGGCTATCGCGCAGGCCGCTTTACCACAACTATCGACGCTGGCAACACGCGGTCAGTATATTCGTTTGCGACGCATGACGCTGAAAGTCGTTGGCATCGCGCTGCTGTTCGGTATTCCAACGGCGCTGATCCTGTGCGTGCTGGGCAGACCCATCATTCATATCGTCTTCCAGCATGGCGCGTTTAAGCGACACTCCACCGATTTAACTGCGCTGGCGCTGATTGGTTACGCCGTTGGCTTACCGGGCGTGATCGCTGGCGAGTTAATGGTACGCGCTTTCTTTGCCATGAAGGATGCTCGCACCCCGCTTTTCACCAACATTTTGAACTTTGCTTCACATATCGGCCTGATTTACCTCTTCCTCGCCATTTTTACTGGCACACGCGCTATTATCGCCATCCCCCTGGCTGCCAGTGGCTCCGCCACCTTCGAGGCAGTCGTACTCCTCCTCCTGCTCTACCTGCGCTTGCGCAAGAAGATAGCGACGGAAAGGAAACAACAGACCAGCCAGGTTGAAACGATTGAGGGACTTGAAGAACAACCATAGTTATCCAGGGAACAACCATAGTTATAGTAGGAAGGCGACCCTTGCGGTCGCCTTGCCCTTTTCCCTCTGGCGGTCGCCTTCGAGCCTTTTCACCTATTTTTCTCTTCACTCGTAATTTACCCTCTTACGCTGTGACTTCCTCCTCCAATACATACTGCTTGCGCGTCGCTTGATAGAGCAGCGCCAGCGCGATTCCCAGAATGATGGCGTCGCGCGCGATAATGGCCGGGTAAACGTGGTCGATGTGTGGAATATCGACGTAGTTGAATGGGAAGACGAAGGTGGTCAGCGCGCAGACCGCGCCCCAGCTTACCAGCCACTTCCAGTTCTGTTTGCCAATATAGGCGATGAATGGCGTAATCCATATCAGATATTGCGGGCTGAAGACTTTGCCCAGAATCACGATCACTAACAGCGTCACCAGGCTGGCTGTAAAGATGTCCAGCTTGCCACGCCATTGCAGCCAGAAGGTATAGCATAGACCTGCTACTAGCAAGAAGGTGGACAGGAGCGAAACCTTGTGCGCTAACAGGCTGGAGAAGTTGAGCGATTGATAGGTAAAGATGTACTGCGCGGGGAAGTGTACGAACTGGCCGAGCCACAGCAGTGTGCCAGGGGCAGACTCGACCTGAATGGGCCTGCTGAGGAAGTAGTTGATAGGATAGAGTGTATTGCCCACATTGAGTAGCAACGAAACTATGGTGACTACCGCGCAGGTAGCCACAAATAGCGCCAGCCCTTGCCATCGTTGCCAGACTTTCCAGCTTCCGCTGATTTGTTTCTGTTGAGCTATCAAGAAGATGGGTATGAATATCACAGGATACAATTTCAGCAGCGTAGCCAGCGCGATCAGGAAATAGGCCCAGTTCCAGCGCGCGCGGGCTGCCAGTATGACCGCTCCCAGCGTTAGACCGGCTGGCACGAGGTCAAATCTGCCCAGGGCGGTAGCCCAACTTCCTACCGCGAGATAGAAGGCGAAGACGATAGCGGCTGGCCGCGAGCGGTAGCGCGCGATGAGCAGATAAATAACAGCCGCCGCGATTATCATGAAGAGTGCGAAAAACACCTGATACCCCAACCCTGACGCGAAAAGCGGCGGCGAAAAGATCGCCAGCGTCAGCAAAGGATATTCCGGTGGCAGCGCGTGAAATGCCTGCGTGGTGGATTGGGACTGCACTAGCGAGACGAGGAACGATGGAAAGTGACGCGCCTGCATTTTCTGGGCGAGCGTAGAGGAGGAACTGCTATCGAGAAAGGCACACTGGCTCTGGGCGTTATTATCCAATCCCTGAGCCACCAGAGCTGCTTTGCCCTGCCAGAATGAGATACCGTAGCATTGGTAGCGCGTGGCATCGTTATATTTGTTAGAGAATTGCGATGACGCGCCCCAGAAGAGTATCGCGCCCATTGCCACTATGATGCAAGCATCCAGCAGGTAGTGCCAGCGCCGTACACTGGTTGATGCAGGCTTTGCGGCATTGTTCTCGGAGGAATCAGGCTCATCCTTTGAAGGCGCGTGGGCATCTTTAATTTCAGACATACTAAAATATCCTTATCAGCGTTTCAAAAATCGTTCGAGATGAACAATAAAACGTTCATGCTGCCCCTCGCCGATCTTGCGCTGTTCATCAAAGGCCTCAACCTGAAAGACCAGGCGGCGACCGTCTATCTCCGCCAGTCGTGCGGTGGCGCGTACCTGCTGACCGAGCGGCGTAGCTGCCAGGTGGCGCACGTTGACGAGCGTGCCGACCGTCACATAGCCGGGTTCAAGGTGATCGGCGACGGCCTGCCACGCGGCATTCTCCATCAGCGCAATCATCATGGGAGTGGCGAATACCTCGACTCCCCCGGCTCCGACATGCGCGGCAGTATTTTCATGAACAACAGTAGTGGTCGATTCACCCGTCAGTCCGATTTCAAGCGGCATAGATGCGGTCCTCTCTTTCGCTTTCCTTGTTTCGTAATATGTTGCCCCCAACTATACTACAAAATCGCTCATTACGCACCAATTTTTAGCGATTGATTACCTTATGGTATGATGAACTTGAAATTAAAGAGGAATTATTTGCCTTTGCGCAAAGGAGCAGATATTTTTTCAATGAAACACTCCATACAGCTTGTTGCCCATCGCGGCGGCTCCCGTCTTGCCCCGCAGAATACACTGGCGGCGTTTCGCAACGCGCTCAATTTCCCCGTCGATGCTGTCGAACTGGATGTGCATATGTCGCGCGATGGTCATGCTATCGTCTTTCATGACTATACTGTTGAGAAGCTTACCAACGGCGCGGGGAATATACTTGACCTGGACTTTGAGTACCTGCGCGGCCTGAATGCTGCCGCGCATTTCCCTGGTGGGTGGCCCGAACCGCAGCAGATTCCTACGCTCAGCGAAGTGCTAAAGTTGGCGCAAGGGCGCGTGCAGGTGTACATTGAGATCAAGCTGAGCAAACGTGATGGCGTCTTCGGGCGCTATCCCGACATTGCCGAAACGGTGGTAGAGGAAATACGCGCCGCCGACATGCTCGATAAGGTACTCATTATGTCGTTTGACTGGCACGTTTTACCCCAAATAAAAGCTCTGGAGCCATCACTGCGGACGGGCGCGCTGGTTTCTACCGATGTCTGGGACCCACGCGAGCAACGCGCCGTACATACGCTGACGGAACGTGTGATCGCGCTGGGCTGCGACTGGATCAATATGGATAGCACACTTTTTACTGATGAGATGCCGGCAATCATGCATCAAAGCGGCTTCAAACTGGGTGTCTGGACGGTCAATAGCTTGCGGGCGATGCGCCGCTTCGCACTTGCCGGTGTGGACTCATTGACCTCTGACCGGCCTGATCTTTTTGCTGAACTGACATCCTGAACAAAGGGAATCTTCAAGTTTCTGTAAAATTCTCAATTCAGCCTTATCCAAAGGTCTGAATACGTGTCCCTTTTTGCTCATTATCCGTTCTCTATAGTAGTAGTCAGGATAATGATTTAGTACCACATAGGGCTTTTTGAGCGAGCGCTATGTTATAATTGGCGGCAATCATGCAGATGCGCCTGCGAAGAGGCGCGAGTGGAGAGCATTACATATGCCACAAATTGAAGAAATCGCACATACAGTTATTGAGCCGGAAACAGCGCCTGTCTCATCTCCGGTACAGAAGGTCGCGCTCTCGTTCGTGGTGCCGGTCATGAATGAGGATATGAATGTACGCCCTTTATTTGAAAAACTCACGGCTCAAGTCAACGGATTGCAGCAGTCTTACGAAGTGATCTTTGTGGATGACGGTAGTACAGATAACACCTTTTCCGTACTCACGAAGTTGCACGAGGAGTTCCCCGGCGTGGTGCGCGTGATACGCTTCCGCCGCAACTTTGGCAAAACGCCCGCGCTGGTGGCGGGATTTAGTCGCTGCAAAGGTGAAATCATCTTTACTATGGATGGCGACTTGCAGGACGATCCCGATGAGATCCCCCATTTCCTGGCAAAGCTCGAAGAGGAGTATGACCTGGTCTCCGGTTGGAAGTTTCCGCGTCTCGATCCCATCTCGAAAACCTTCCCTTCGAAAATCTTCAACGGGCTGGTCAGCTTCACGACGGGCGTTCATCTACACGATATTAACAACGGCTTCAAAGCCTACCGGCGCGAGATCATCGAGGATAGCCATCTCAAATTGTACGGAGATTTTCACCGCTTTGTGCCGATCATGGCACACTGGCGCGGCTTCCGCGTGGCCGAAATCAAGGTCAAGCATCACCCGCGCACCTATGGCGTTTCCAAGTTCGGCGCGAGACGCTTTGCGCGCGGCTTGATCGACCTGCTCAACGTGCTGTTTTTGACGACCTTTTTGCGCACCCCTTTGCGCTTCTTTGGTCCCCTGGGCTTCTGGACGTTTTTCGTTGGCGCGCTGGTGGATATTTACGTGGTTGTGCGCAGTTACCTGTTCACGCACGAACCCATCCATAATCAGCCCTTGCTGTTTGTCGGCATCCTCTTGATGATCTTTGGTGTCCAGTTCATCCTGTCGGGTCTGCAAAGCGAGATGGTGCGCCACTACGCTTTCCGCTCAGATGAAGAATATAGCATCCGGCAGGAACTCGACTGATGAGTAAGTCAACCGCCAAAAAAGTTGGCAAACGCCTATTACAAATTGGTTTGCCCATCCTCATTATCGGGTTTTTTCTGTACCAGGTGAAAAATAACTGGAGCGCGTTGACAGCGCACTCTTTTCACCTGAACGTATGGTTACTGGCGCTGGCCTTCGCGGGCTTCGTGTGCCAGGAAATCTCGTATGGATTGATCTGGAAGGCGGTGCTGGCTCGCCTGGGAGCGCGCCTGGGATTACGCGCCAGCCTGCGTATCTACCTGGGGTCCGAGTTTGTGCGCTACATTCCTGGCAATGTCTGGCATGTGCTGACGCGCATCATGTGGGTAGGTAAGTATGGTGTTTCGCGCCCGGTCGCTTTCGCCAGTATGGCTATCGAACTGATTACCAAACTGGCGGCTGGTGTGCTGGTTTTCGCGGTCAGCCTGCTCTTCTGGCGCGACCTCGACGCGGTAGGCAAGTTGTCTGAGCAGCGTATCGTCTTTGCGCTGGGGGTGGGAACCATTCTCGCTCTTTGCATTATCCTGTACCCGCCTGTATTGAGTTGGCTGCTTAATATCGGGCTGCGCGTGCTGAAACGCGATCCCATCAAACTCACCTTGCGCTACAGGGATGTTATGCTTGTGACTCTGGCATGGTGCGTGAGTTGGTCAGTGGCGGGAAGCGCGTTCTTTGTGCTATTGATAGCCCTATGGAGCAATACGCCGCTGATCGCCTGGCCCATCTGCATAGGGATTTATGCCCTGGCCTGGGACATTGGTTTTGTCAGTTTCATCACGCCCAGTGGCCTGGGCTTCCGCGAGGGGGCGATTGTGGGCCTGTTCGCGCTGGCTTTTCCACTGCCCGGCGGGCTGGCCGCGATTATTGCCCTACTCTCGCGTTTCGTCTCAACTGTTGCCGAACTGTTGTGCGTCAGTATCGCTTATGTAAGTGGTGGTCGCCCGGCGCGCGCGATTGCACAGGAACAGACCCGCGAAGATAGTAGTGTAGCTGAGCATAGTATTATAAAAGAGCCATCTGCCAGCATTCCACTTGAAGAAAAAGTCGTAGGTGAGTAACATGACGTGGCGTAAACGTTTAGCTATCTGGCGCAATCGCCTCTATCTCTATCCTGCCCCGGAAGACATGCCGCACACGCGCTTATTCTGGCTGGCAATGGGCCTGGTTGCCCTGGCGGCAGCCATATTTTCGACCTATTTTATTTATTTGCACATCGGTCGCCAGGATGCCTATTTGACGCCTGCCGAAGACCTCGGCACCTATAGCCAGGCTATCTGGAACATTTTGCATGGCACATTTATTCACCAGACCATCTGTAATATTGTGAGCGACACTAATTGTTACAGTCTGAGTGGCATTTCGCGCTTTGCTATCCACTTTGAACCAATCCTGTTGCCCATTTCGCTCCCATATCTGGCTTTGCCCGATCCCAAAACATTGCTCGTCCTGCAAACGCTGGTAGTGGCAAGTGGCGCGTTTCCGGCTTTCTGGCTGGCGCGCCTGCGCCTGCGCAATGAGTTGGTAGCCGCAGGTATTGCCGTCCTTTATTTACTCTACCCGGCTTTGCAGCAGGCCGAGGTATTTGATTTTCATGCCGTCACGCTGACAGCCGCGCTTTTGATGTTCACCCTGTATTTCATGTATACGCGCCGCACGCTCTGGCTTTTCGTCTTTGCTATCCTCTCGATGGCCTGCAAAGAGGAAATACCGCTTGTGATCGCATTCTTTGGCCTGTGGAGTATCCTCTTTCAACAGCGCTGGCGTACTGGCCTGGCGCTGGTGGGACTGAGCGTGATCTGGCTGGTTGGAGTATTGCTGGTTTACCGCTTCGCCAGCCCGACAGGTCATCCACTGCTAGGTTCGCGTTATGCGTATCTGGGCAGCGGGCCGTTGCAAATTCTGCGCAATGTCGTGACGCACCCGGTTAGCCTGCTTTATCAGCATGTATTCGAGCATTCACACAGGCAATATATCATCATCTTGCTGGCTCCTGCCGCCTTTCTGCCACTGCTCGCGCCCTGGGTATTGGTGCTGGCCGTGCCTTCGCTGGCCGTCAACCTGTTCAGTTCCGACCCCAACCAGTATCTTGGCATTTTCCAGTACAGCGCGGAAATTGTGCCGGTGCTGATCTTCTCAACCATCGAGGCTATGGTGTTTATTGTCTGGCTGGTGAAGTGGTACATGCGCCAGTTGCGCGAGGCACGAGCATCGGCAGCGCCGAAAGCGGAACAGATGTCTGGTGATGCCGCGGGCGGGGGCAAGCCCCGCCCCTACAGTCGGCCAGCAACGGTGTTCCGGTTCGCGCGTTGGGCGCAGCCTGTCGGGTTGTGCGTGCTGCTGGGGCTGGCGCTTTTCGCCGTTGTGCATCAGGATTTCACTTACGGAGCGATGCCGTTCTCAAGGGGATTTGGTTGGCCGAATGTTACGGCGCATAATCGGCTGGCCGGGCGTATCGAGGCCATGATTCCGGCTTCGGCTTCGGTTTCGGCACAGTCGGACCTGGTGCCGCATGTCAGCCAGCGCGCGCATATCTATCTCTTCCCCTACGGCGATACAACGGCGGACTATATCTTTCTGGATGTGACCGGCGTTACCTATCCCTACGGTTCGCCACAATATATCGGCGAAGTGAAAAAGGTCCTGCTGAGTGGAAATTATGGAGTTGTCACCGCGCAAGATGGCTATCTTTTGCTCAAGCGCGGCCTGCCTGCGCCGGGAGTAGCGCCTTATTCACAGGGACAGACGGGCGATGGTGTGGTACCCAATCTGCCCGATGCTTTCTGCTCGTTTACCCGCGTATCGCCCAATGAAGTGCAACACGCGCTACAGGTGAATTTTACGCCGCCGCAAGCTGTGAGTTCCGACAGCCAGGTGAGCCTGGTGGGGTATAGTATCGCGCCGCCTGAATCGTTCGGGGTGGCGACGAGATTTATGCAGGTAACGGCTTATTGGAAGGTCAATGCCGTTGATACGCCGCCTTTGAAGATTCTGACCATCCTTACCGATTCGAATGGCAAGGAGGAGTTTTCGAGCGTCGATTTCCCAACCATCTCCTGGTGTCCTACTATGTCATGGCAGCCAGGAACCATCGTGCGCACCGTCAGCAGCACGCTGTATATTGGCAATGTTCCAGTTGGGCTAGCCCATGTGGGCCTGGCGCTTTTACCTTTTAACGTTCCATTCGGTACAATATTAACCGTGACGAATCGTGTTCCGTTGCATATTGTAAGCACGCCAGCCGGAGTGTCGCAAATTTCTGGCACCAACGCGCTGCAAATCGGTTCGTTTAGCATCGTTCCCTAATTTACTGACCCTTTAGCGACGCTGAAGGCTTGCTCTATGAAAGAGGTGTTGGAATGGGTATTTACCTGGGGCAAATGCCACCCGCCGAAATGGCGCGGCTCAAAGCCGAGATTGCGGAAACCCTGATTGCAAATTTCAGCTACCCGCGTTTCTATGACTATCGCACGAATACGTTGCGTATGCGCCCGGTGGATCGCGCCAAACGCCAGGAAGTGTGGACGTTCTTGAGTTCGTTCGATTTCAACACCTTCAGTCGCATCGATGTCACATCACCCGATTTTCAACGGCAGGTTGAGCGACTTTTGATCCAGTTTGTGCAGCGCAACCGCGCGTTCTTTGGTCAGCAGGGGCGCAAACGCATGTCGGATGTGCGCTCGCTCATCACCAACTCTTCCACATCCATTACCGAAGCATTGCGCGGGCATTTGAGCGGTCGCGCGGCGACGCAGCCCCCCTTTGGCAGCGCGCGTCCGGTAACGAGCTGGTCGAAATCCAATGGCGCTGGCAGGCTAGAGCCAGGCTGGGAACAGGTCGCCAACGCTACAATGCTGTTGCAACAGCAATATCAAGAAGTGCGTGGAGAGATTCGGCCAGGTGTGAACGGTGATGCCCGGACAGCCGCGCCGCTTCTCACTACAAACGGTGTTATGACCAACGGCGCAACGGCTGCTCCCACTCCCCCACGGCGCGCGCAGCGTTTACGCACCACTACGCAGAGCGGTAGTAGTAACGACACGGTTGTTCCACCGGCGCGCCCTACAGGCGCAGTGCCACCAGCTCGCCCCATTCCACAGGATGAATTACGCCCGGTCAAGCCACCGTCTGGGCCGCTTGCACCCCAGGCATCAGTCGCGCCTGCCGCCGCATCTATGCCAGCGATTCCGCCCGTCGCGCCCACGCCTATGCCCGAAGCCGCAAAGCTGCCCTCACCTGCCGAGCAGCATGTGCCTCGGGCCACAACTGCCGGGGACGCACCGGCATCATCGACAAAAACCGATGAAAAGGTATCTCCTGTCCGGCAGAACAGCTTCTCTGCGCAGGCACCACAGGCAACAGACTCTCTACTCCCGCCAGCGCCCGTTGCGCCGGTGGTACCCCCGCTAACTGCTCAACTTCAAGCATCGTCGGTATCACCTGCGGCATCTCCGCAGCGCGAACTTACTCGCACTGAACCTCTAGTGCCATCTCTGAAAAATCAGCAGGATAGCGCGACGGTCATGGTGAGTGATGAGGACGTGGTGATCTTTGAAGAGATGCGCCATCAATTAATTGTCTGGCTGCGCATCGAGGTTGTGCGTGCCGGGGTTGATCTCACCGGACAAAGCCCGGCACAACTGCTCGAGGTATTAGGACAACAAGATGGCGTGGACGAAACGCGACTTCAGATCGTTTCCACCTTGTTAGGGCTGGCAAACCAGGTGATCGCTAATGGCTACGCGACACTGGTTGAATACAAGCAGGCTATGATGTTTTATCTCATTCATACCCGTCGCGCCCGCTAATTTGCCCCGCTTATAAAAATCGCATTAAGAATTCCGGTATACGCCGAAAGTGTGCTACCTTTTGCTTCCTTATGCGTTCCAATCTATGGTATATAAGTATATAGAAATATCTGTGAGCATGTGCATATATCACTTTGCCCTGTAGCGGGGAGAACAGGCAAGTGTCAATCATAAAGCTGTACTTGTACTGGTGAATTACAAGAAGAGGTATGGTGAGCAATGGCGAATGATAGAGCAATGACAGCCGAGAGTGTGAGCAGTGTACTCGACCTGGCCCGCGTGAGACGGCAGAATGGGCGTTTGAGGATAGAGCAAATAAGCGGCGGGAGGATGCAGGAAGGGGAAATTTATTTACAGGCGGGGCAGCCGGTCTTCGTTCGATTGGGGCAATTTAGCGGTCAAGAGGCTCTTAACAGAATACTTAGCTGGCGAAATGTCCAGTTTACCTTGCAACTGGAAGAGACGGGAACAGCGCCCATGGTTCTACCCACCGGCGCTACCCCGACGCCTTTCCCAGCGCCACCTGAGAGCGGACACGAGCGCGCTACCGGCGGGGATTTAGCTCGTGTAAGTTCGAGCGTACCGGGCCTCGAGTGGCTGACGCCGCAAAAGCGCGATGTGGGGCGCGACGTTCTCTCTTTACCACTTACGCGCCGCCAGCGTTTTATTTATTTTCTTGTTGATGGAAAACGTACCATGTCCGATCTCTCGCGCTGCACCGGCAAGAATATCCAGGAAATCGAGCTGATCTTAAAAGAATTACAGGCTCAGGGATTAGTGAATATATAGCACATGAAAACACAGCAGGGCAACCGCTCGGTTGCCCTGCTGTGTTTTCATGTGCTATGTTTTATGCTGCCGCCGTGATCTTAGGCAGCAAATCGCGGAGTTGCTTCATCCAATCTGGCTCCAGCAGGCGGCGCGGAATGTGTATCACGCCCTGTTGAACGCGCGCATCGTTGTGAAAGCGGCGATAGAGTACAATGCGGTTGGGTACAATGGTACGCTTCACGGTCAATACAAATTCATGATCTTTGGCGGCGATGGCTTCGTACCCCAGTTGCGCCGCTTCCACCTTGAGTTGCACCATCGCCAGCAAATTCTTCACGGGTAGCGGTGGCGCGCCGAAGCGGTCGCTTAGCTCCGCCTCCATCGCCTCTACCTGTTCGGGACGATTCAGGCTTGCCAGGCGCTGGTAGAACTTCACTTTCAGAGCGCGGTCGCCGATAAACTCGTCGGGCAAGTAGGCGTCCAGGGGCAGGTCTAAGGCAACGTTGGGTGTGCTGACCTCGGCGCGTTTGCCCTGCAACTCTTCCACAGCCTCGCCCAGCAATTTCGTGTAGAGGTCGAAGCCGACCGAGTTCATAAAGCCGGATTGTTCCGCACCCAGCAGGTTGCCCGCGCCGCGTATCTCCAGGTCTTTCATGGCGATGCGGAACCCCGCACCCAGTTCCGTTGCCTCAAAGATGGCGCGTAAGCGTTTCTCCTGCACGGGCGTCAACTTCGTGTCCTTGTTGTAGAGGAAGTAGGCGTAGGCCTGGTGGGCGCCGCGTCCGACACGCCCGCGCAACTGGTAGAGCTGTGCCAGGCCAAACAGCGCGGCATTATTGACGATGATGGTATTGGCGTTAGAAATGTCCAGCCCGTTCTCGATGATGGTGGTAGAGACCAGCACATCGTATTCGCCGCTTGAAAAGTCCAGCATGACGCGCTCGAGTTGATCTTCGGGCATCTGGCCGTGACCGATGGCGATACGCGCTTCGGGGACAAGTTTCTGCAATCGTTGCGCGATTACCTGGATACCATGCACGCGATTATGCACAAAGAATACCTGCCCGCCCCGGTCGATTTCGCGCAAAATGGCTTCGCGGATCAGGTTTTCGTCAAATTCGCGGATAGCTGTGCGAATGGGCAGGCGTTCCTGCGGCGGCGTCTCGATCACGCTCATGTCGCGCGCATTGACCAGCGACATATGCAGCGTGCGCGGAATAGGCGTGGCCGTCATGGTCAGCACGTCTACCTCGTTGCGCAGTTGCTTGAGCCGTTCCTTATGCGTGACACCAAAACGCTGCTCCTCATCAACCACCAGCAGCCCCAGGTTGAGAAAGACAACATCTTTGCCTAGCAGACGATGCGTGCCGATCACAATATCGACTCTGCCCAGCGCCAGGTCTTCCAACACCTGCTTCTGCTCTTTCTCCGAACGGAAGCGGCTCAGCAGTTCGACGCGCACCGGATAGGGCTTGAGCCGTTCTTTGAAGGTGTTAAAGTGCTGCAATGCCAGCACCGTTGTAGGCACCAGCACGGCTACCTGCCGTTGATCGAGTACCGCCTTAAAAGCGGCGCGTAGAGCAACTTCGGTTTTGCCGTAGCCAACATCGCCGCATACCAGTCTGTCCATGGGGCGGGGACGTTCCATGTCGGCCTTTACTTCCTCAATGGCGCGCGCCTGGTCGGGTGTCTCCTCAAAGGCGAAGCCGCTTTCGAGTTCCTGTAGCCAGGGCTGTTCCGAGTCGGGCGGGTATGCCGGGCGTTCCAACGCCTCGCGCGCACTATACAGGCGCAGCAGATCACGCGCGATCTCTTGCACGCTCTCTTTGACCTTCGTTTTGGCGCGTGTCCATTCGCTGTTTCCCAGCTTGCTGAGGGCGGGAACGGCATCTCCCATGCCCACGTAGCGCGTGACGCGATCAAGCTGATCGGTGGGGATATATAGCTTATCAGTGCCAGCATAGCGAATGAGCAGGTATTCGCGCTCAACGCCCGTCGAATCGAGCCTCACCAATCCCTCGAAACGTCCGATGCCGTATTCTTGATGCACCACATAGTCACCCACATTGACCTCGGCCAGAAACGAGGCGGGCGTGATAATTTTGCGCTGCTGCGTCTTGTACTTACGCGACCAGCCGAAAATCTCGGTATCGGTGAAGAGCGAGATTGCCAGGCTGCGCGAGTGCCAGCCCTCTGGCAGTTGCCCCTGGATCAATGTCAGTGTGCCGCTTTCCGGCGCTTCGTTGATGTTGATGCCGGGGCTGACATGAATAGCATTATTGCCGAGTATGGAGTCGTCGCCCAATACTTCGGACAGGCGGCGCGCCTGCGCGCTGACAATCACAACTCGTTCGTGGTTGCTCAGCGCTTTGCTGCAATCTTGCACAAAGGCACGCAGTCGCCCGCCATATGAATTGGCGCTGGTGAAGGTTGGCAGCAGGTGTTCTGTGCCGCCCTGGTGATAGGCGTCAAATTCGCCTTCGCTGGCCGAAAGAATGCCGGCAAAACGCAATTGGCGCAACTGGGCCAGGCGTGTCTCTAACTGGCTCCAGGTGATATGCGCGGCGCGTAGCTGCATTGGATTTTCGTGGTCATTCTCGAAGCGCGTCTTCATCTCCTCAGCCTGAGCATCCAGTTCCATGATGCGGTTCTGGATACCTTCGGGGTTGTCTAGCACCAGAAGGCCGCTTCTGGGCAGGTAGTCCAGCACGTTGGCCGAATCGTGCAGGTAAGCGAGGTAAAAGGTGATGTCATCGAACGAGCGCTTGTGGCGCAGGTCTTCCAGGTCGCGCTGCCAGCGTTCTTCCGCGTCGTGATGCAGCATGGCGGTGTTCAATTGTTCGAGTGCTTTGACTGCTTCTGGCCCGCGCAGTGGCAGGGCTTCGCGCGCGGGTCCGATTACGCAGGATGCGATGGGGTTGAGCGAGCGCTGCGTCTGCGGGTCAAAGGTGCGCAGCGACTCGATCTCGTCGCCGAAAAACTCGATACGCACCGGACGTGGCAGCGTGGCGGGGAAAAGATCGACGATGCCGCCGCGATGACTGAACTGCCCCGGCTCCTCCACCTCCGTAACAGGTTCATAGCCCAGGTTATACAGGTGTTCGAGCATCAGGGTCAGGTCAACTTCCTGCCCCGGCTCCAGGTCATAGAGTGAGGCCACCAGTTCCTTCGGCGGAATGATGGGCTGGCTTAAAGCGCGCGCCGAACATACGACAATGATGGATTGCTCGCCGTCAATCATGCGCAACAGCGCGTTCATACGCTGCTGCGTCGTCTCATGATCGCTCATCAAGCGTTCATAGGGCAGGGCGTCGCGGTCCGGCATATAGACAACGTCATCTGCCGATTGCGCCATCGCTTTGAGCGTATCAACCACCTGCAAAGCCTGCGCTTCGTCAGATACTACCAGCAGCAGTGGTTCCTTCAGCGCGGCGGCAAGCGCGGCCACTACAAATGGACGCGAGGTTTCAGTAATGCCGGTGAGGGCTGGTAAACCCTCCGCCTTTTGTATTTGTTGTACCAGCCGCCGAAATTCTGGCCGCTGTGTTAAAAGTGCAAGTAATCCCTTGAGTATCACACAATCCTCCCGACGAGCATAGCAAATTGCCTCGCTCTGGATTTACACCCATCCGGCGAGGTTCAATTCGCACTGCCTTTGTGCCTTCAGCTTATTCTATGTCATCATACCGTATTGGCCCACTCACTGCAACGTTTTCAGCAATCGGGTTATTCCAGTGACAAGAAAACAATTGCAGCGATACCCAGCGCCATACCGATAAGCTGGTACGGGCTGGCTTTCTCATGAAAAACAAACAGTCCCAACACCACCGCTACCACTCCATTAAGGGCCGAGAATATCACCGAACCCCTGCTCAACGTCCCGCCGCTGCGCAGGCTAATCAACCAGGCGATGTTAGCTAAAACGTAGCCGCCAATAGACAACACGCCAAACACCAGCTTACCATTGATGGCGAATTGTTTAGCGAGTACATCAGCTACTATTTCAAACGCTACGAGGGCTAACAGATACACCACCCAGACAGGCAGAAACAGCCATTTTGCTGGCAACATACAATGATCCTTTCATGATCGATGAGCGAGGAGAGTTGGGGGAAGAGAGCAAGACAAAAAACATAGACAGCACCTGAGTCGTGCGGCTCATGCTGCTATGATGTCTTACCCAAAAAGGGAATACTCAGCGATTGGAGGAGATCAAGTGTATCATTGGCATGGATTCTGTCCTTGTGATTCGGTTGATACGGTAGAGTCTTCATATAATTATACCACATGATGGACGAATAGTGGCGAAGCTTTGCTGCCCCTAATGATTTTTAATATCCAAAATCGGTAATTCTGCGAACTGGTTGCTCCCATAACTGTAGATACTGTGTTGTTTGTCAAGGGTGCAGGCAAAACGGAGTTCACCGCGGGAGAAGGAGGACGAACTTTCCCGCCAGACGCAGGCAACACCCAGCTGCGCGTTCTTCGCCGCCCGCTTGATGC
>JBOGTO010000554.1:0-7057 GCA_050695155.1 Ktedonobacteraceae bacterium | reverse complement strand
AGAGAGAACTTCCCCCAGAGTAATACTCTTTGATATGGATGGTACGCTGCTAAGCGAAACGGAAACCCCCGATCAGAGTTGGCAAAAAGTTTGCTTTCAATTTGCTCCACATTATAATCTTTCTCCTGCAATCCTCTTGCAAGCCATCAGAGAGAGGTACGCCACTTATAAAAGTGCTATAAAAGATGATGCGAAAAAGCAACGCCGAGATCGTCTCGATCCTTTTACTGTACGGTTGGAAATGATTGAGGAAGCTCTTGTCCGCGTTGGCAAAAAAAACTCACGAGGGGCCTCAGAGATAGTTCACGCCTTTGAAGCCCTGCGTGAGGAGCATCGTCAACTTACGCCTCATGCGCTCAATACACTTCAGGCGCTACAGGCAAAAGGAATTCATTTAGCTCTCCTTACTAATGGCAATGCAAGCTATCAACGACGAAAAATTCAACAACACCATCTGGCTCCTTTGTTCGATTGTATTTTGATTGAAGAAGAATTTGGCGCGGCGAAATCTGACACGCGTATCTACGAATATGCGCTTGCGCAATTCCAGCTTACTGCACAGGATGCATGGATGGTCGGCGACGATTTAGCTATGGATGTGGCTACCCCTCAACATCTTGGCATCCTTGCCATCTGGTTCGATCCGATGAAACGAGGTTTACCACCGAATAGTTTAATACATCCCGATCACATTATTCACAGCCTTCCAGAACTCCTTGAATTGTTTCAAATATCTCCTTGAAGTCACTCATCGAAAAGATGATCCTGGCAGAAGTAGAGGGGCCATCTGCTTTGTCAAGTACCCGAAAAGTAGGCAAACTGTTCTCTTGCTTTGGCTAACCGTTGGGTTTGATTATATGAGTTCCACCGGCCCTTTTAATGCTTCACGCAATGCATTCTGTATTTGCCCATACTCATGCGCCTTTTCTTCCAGGTAGCGTTCAATGGTAAAGACCCGTTCAAGCATCCGAAAGTTGTTGGTTTGATAACACTGGCTGGTGGCTTCAATTGCAAGTTTTCCTCCATTGGCAATATCTCCACCACGTATCAATGCCATTGATCTGGCTGTTTTCAGAACTAATCCCCAGTGAGCCGTTTTCGGTAGATGCTTTTCTGCCATATCCAGATACTCTAAGCCCTTTGTCGTTTGTCCTACCCATCCATAACTCTTCCCGTATTCCTCGTAGACCGCACCGAGATTATAGAGTCCTTTTGTAATCCCTGTATGTGGAGCAGCACCTAATTCCGTTGCTTCGGCCATTGCGTTTTCAAATCCTGGCATGTCTCGCTTTGCCATGAAAGCACGCCCTAATAACTGAAGAGTATTTCCGCGCGCTTCTGCATCCGAGGTGGCATCTCGCGCCATCTCAAGATAGCTAATCGCCTCATCAATGTACCCTTGCCGTCGTAGCATGTCGCCCTCATAGGTCAGTGCAATGTTCAAGAGGAGATTATCCTTGAGAAGGCGGGCAATATTCTCCATTTCATGATAGTGTTGAAACGCTGCTGGTACTTTTTCGGTTCGAGATGATTCAGAGGTAATATGTCCTGCGACGTGACGCGCGCGTGCCAGGCGGCTCAACCATTGCGCATCCTCAGCAGTGATTTGCAGCGAGACATCTCGCACTAACTTCTCGACAAAGGCGCGTCCCTCGACATATCGAAGCTGTTGGAGATACGACCAGCCTTGTTCAATAGCCTCGTCTACCTGTTCAAGCGTGCGAGGAATATAGAGGGAGGACGACAACAGGTTTTCTCCTTCTTTTGGCGTCATATTTGTCCTTTTCCTTTAACTTCTTATCTACCAAACATTAAAGAATGATGATCATATTAGAAAAGGATGAGTGATTACAAATTCACATTGGCTGACATGCCTCTTGCACTAAACTTGTCTTGAAGGTTGCGGACAATTGGCTCATCAGCCCAAATCATTTGAAGACTCCTGAATGTATCGAGTACTTCGGCATAGCGTTGTTCGTGTTGAATAGTCCAGGCTACATCCTCGGCAGCCTCTAAATAGAGAACACTTGCATCCAATTCTCTCTGCTTGGCGGCAACTGACGCGACATAATTCAGAAATTCGGCCCGGTTTGTCTCTCGCAGTCCGGGTTGGGGTTGCATCTTCGCGTGTTGAGAGAATGCATTCCAGGCTTCGGTATAGTGTCCGATATGCTTATTGGTCAGCCCATCCCATAGTGACATGGTGTTTTCGCCACTATAGGCAAAATGAAAACTTGGATCGTTTTCTACCCGCCCCGGATAGGTATCTTTAGCCAGGCCAAGATAGTAGAGTGCGTCGTGTGTCTGGTGACAATAGGCATTGGTTCCGGCTAAGCCTGCGTAAATGCGACCGCGTAATAAGGGCGAAACTTGTGCAAAGTTTGGTAATGCTAAAGCCTCCTGGTAGACCTGTAGTGCCTTGCGATCACGCCGTTCGTAATCAAACTTCACGGCGAGCCTTGCCAATGCCGATGCTTCGAGGTTGGGATCATTTGCCAGTTGTCCATAGCGGCGAGCAGCCCGGCTATAGGCTTCCATATGATCGAGTTTGCGGCGATGGTCGGCCAGAATAGTTGCTAGCAAATAACTTTGCGCTGTCAGATGCGCGGCTGTTTGTTGATAAACCGAGCTTTTATGCGCAAGTGTTTCAAGTGTCGGCAGGTATATTGAAAGGATATGCTCAATGGTAGCGATTTCTTCATCTTTGAGCAGCGCTCGACAGGCAGTGATACCCGCCGCGCAAGCGGGCAGTATTTCATCTGCGGGAGCAAGATGCATATTCTCAATGCTAAATGCGGTCAGCGCATACATCTGGATGGGGAATTTGGCGATAGCTTGTAATGCGTGGCGACGTGAAATGTGAGTCTGATCATCGCCGTAGTGTTGTGTCATGTCGTCGTATTCCTTAATACTCGCTTGAATGCTCCTCTGCAAGCTTATAATTGGCTCAGATAGAAGCTTGTATTTCAATACGGTTGTCATTACGCCCACTTCGAAGGTATCATACACTATTTTCTGGTCTGTTTCTACGGGTGTTTCGCTCAGGTCACGAAGCAGGAGTTGTTCTGGCGAAACGATAGTCTCGACAAACATGTCGTTTGATATAGCTGATTGCGCTGGAGCTTTGTTCGGTAACGAAGGAAGAATAGATATGCTGTTTACAGATGTGACACGTATCTGCTGTCCACATTTCTGGCGTTTGCGGTCGCGTGCCGCGCTTTCGGCTGAGACCAACCCTAATTCCTGGGCGGTCTTTTTGAAATAGCGACAAAGTTGGCGGCGGCTGTGTGCGCTAATGGGTCGTTGATGCTCTGCTGCCCAGATAGTACGCGGTCCCAATCTGACTTCCTCTGCCAGCTGAGCCTGAGAAAGATTACGCGCTTCGCGTGCCGCTGTGAGTGGGTGTAATTCCTCGTTCATCGTTACATTTTCCCTCATTTCGAGCCGCCTACAGGCACTCCGACGCCAATTTTTAAAGTGGTTTACTTGCGAACATCTTGCGAGAGAAAGACAAATGATTTAATACATCTCTGCAACTATCCATCGCACTAGTTCAAGTACACTGCAATCATACCATAGAGGACGCTGTATGATCTAGCCAACGAGAAAGGAGTACCACACATGGAGCAAGGAAGCGAAGTGGCGCGCCTGATGCGCCAGATCGATCTCGAACTGGAGGCCGCCCAACGCGGGATGTATGGCTTTGTCAGCAGCGCGCGGCACGATTTCATCAATGCGCGGATGCAGCGCGGTGGGGAGCGCATTCTGCAACTGATCAACGAGGGCAAGCATGAGGAGGCGCAAGCGCTTATGAATACAGATAATTGGGGAATGGAAGGACGAGAAAAGGACGAGGAAATGACAAAAAAAGGGCTAACAGAAGATAATCAGGGGATAAAAAAGGATGAACCGAAGACAAGTGAATGAGCTACCTACCGTACCCGTCGGCTTCAACGACCTGGCGGCGCTCCGAAGCATCATCAGTGGCTATTTAGTCGTCTTGCGCCGGACTGCCATGCACTCGCCGCAACGGCAAACACAATTGCGTCTATTGGAGGGCGTCTATCAACGCTTAACGGGTATCTCTTCTCAGGCGGTAGAGGCGCGTATTTTCCTGAGTGTGCCGGAGGTGGAGGCATTGAATACCGCGCTGTTAGGGTTTGCCGCCTTTGTACGCCTGAAAGTTCCATCTTCGACGGAACGCGATGAGACTTTGCAGGCGTTGGAATTGTTGCGACAACAACTGTTGAAGATGTTGTGATGATTGCCAGGGCGACCGCCCTGGCTTACTGACTCCTTACTCGGCCAACAATTCCTCCATGCGCTTCTCAATGGTTTGCGCGGTCGGGAAGAACGCAGTTTCCTCCGGCGCGTTGTAAGGCGCGGCTGGCGCTGGTAGGGCGGAGATGAAGATAGGTGTGCCGTCGAGATCGTAGAAGCAGTTTTGCGTGATCCACGAGTGAATGTGGCGACCAAAGCTGGTCAGGTCAGTTTCTTCTGTGACGACGATGACGCGGTTGGCTTCGCGCACGGCGCTGGTTACGGCCTCTTCGTCAAAGGGGTTTAACGTGCGCAGATCGACGATGTCGATTGCGCCTCCGTGACGATTGACGATGTTGGCGGCAGCCGTGCAGGATTCGAGTACCATCGTTCCCCAGCAAATGATGGCGAGCTGGCTGGCTCCATTGCCGATGCGCACGCGCCGCGCCTTGCCGATGGGCAGCGTGTAATAAGAGTCCGGCACATTCCAGTATTCGGACATAGCCTCGATGATCTTGCCCGAACTATCTTTGGGCGGCTCGGAGCGGTACAGGCGACCACGCTCCAGGAAAGCGACGGGCGATTGCGCGCGCGCGGCTTCAAGCAGCAGACCTTTGGCGTCGAAAGGCGTTGAGGGGCAGATGGTTATCATGCCTGGTACGCTGGTAAACCATTGCTCTCCAGCATTAGAGTGACCAAATGCGCCGCCGCCCGCGCCACCGCTGGAGATGGGACCACCTCCACCACTGCCGGACTTGGTGCGAATGAGCAAGGGAACCGTCCAATCGCCAAAACTCTGATAGGAGACGCGCGCGGCCAGGCGAATAGTTTGCGAGGCCGACTGGTGATAGTCCACGAACTGAATCTCCGCGCAGCGTGCTTTGCCATCATGCATACCCGCGCCTGCTGCAATGCCAACGATGACCTGTTCGTTTAACGGGCTGCTGATGGCGCGTCCGGGGCATTGCGTCACGAGGTGGGCTGTCGCGCCGAAAACGCCGCCTTTGGGGCTGCCTACGTCCTGACCGTAGACAAAGAAATTTTCATCGCGTTTCGCCAGTTCCACCAGCGCCTCGTTGATGGCCCCCAGCATGGGCAACGGCCTCTTTGTGCCGCGTGGGGTATTCTCCACCCATGACGGAATGTTTACGATGTGCTGCATAATGCGCTCTGCCGTTGGTTCTGGCTCCTGAAGCACGGTGTTCTCGGCGCGTTCAAGTTCGGCGCGGATTTCTTTGCGTATGCGTTCGCTATCGCCTTCCTGGAGGTAGCCATTTTCAATGAGCCAGCGACCAAAGTTTTTCACCGGGTCTTTAGTGGCGGCTGTCGCCTCGATCTCCTCTTTAGAGCGGTAGGATTTAATGTCTGTGCTGCTGGAATGCGGGTCGAGCAGCCCCAGGCGCAGGTGCATCAAAACAGGTCCTTTGCCGGAGCGCACATGCTCGACCAGCCGGGCGCTGGCCTGGTACGTGGCTATGGCGTCGGTGCCATCGACCTCTTCGGCATAGACGCCGCCGCCTCTGGCCCATTCGATCAGCGAACCGCCCCACTGAATAGAGGAAGCGGCGGTAATAGCCCAGCCGTTATCCTCGACCACCATCAGGATAGGCAGTTGATGTACCGCCGCCTGCCGGAAGAGCGCGTTGAAGTCGTTGGTGGCCGCGCCGCCGTCGCCGGTGGTAAACATAATGATTTCGTCGCGCTGTTCTCTCTTGAGGGCGAAAGCGACGCCACCCGCGAAAGGAGCCAGCCCGCCCACTTCGCTGAAGGCGGGCAGGATGCGCTGTTGCTTGCTGCTATAGTGCGAGGGCATGTTGCGGCCCGCGCCCATTGGCCCGCTAGTGCGCGAATATGCTTCGCGCAGTGGTCCGCTAACATCGCCGGTGCGTTGCAGCCATGCCGCCAGGTCGCGGTAGTAAAGGGACATCCAATCGTCCGGGTTGAGCGCGGCAGTCACGGCAGCCATACTCTCATGCCCGGCGCATCCAATATAAAAGGGGAATTTGCCCTGTGTCTTACGTACTTTCAGAAGATCGTTCATCACCCGCGCCGTTACCATCGTGCGGTACAGGGCGAGTATATCCAGCGGCTCCGCTGTCATAGGGGCTTGCGTAGCTCTGCTATCAACTGTCATGCTTAAAACTGCCTTTCCAAATTGTCTCCATTGACGTTTCTGGCGCGACTTTTCCGTGTCATTTCGAGATAATTATAGAATCCCACAGGGTGAAAAGCAATGTATGCTACGAAAGCAGAGCATGTTATAATGCAGCAAGAATGGTCTATGGCTACTACTAAGAGGGAGGCCGAACGATGGGTGATCTTATCCTCAACTCACTGGAAATCCGCAACTTTCGAGGATTCCAACACCTCACGATTGAGCATTTGGGGCGAGTCAATTTGATTGTGGGAAAGAATAATATCGGGAAATCAAGCTTGCTGGAAGCGTTGCAGTTATATGCGAGTAGAGCCTCAACGCCAACATTTATCTGGGATATTATGAGATCGCGGCGCGAGATCAAACGCCCTTTTGTCAATGTAAGGGATATGCTGGCTGCCCTTAAATATCTATTCTATGGACGCAACGAAATTAAGCCAGGGCTTCAGCCCATCCAGATTGGCCCCGTCGCTGCGCCGCAAGAAATACTTTCAATTGCTATAGATTGGTCTGTCTCAGAGTTGCGTGAGGGTACAATTCATACGAGGCCGCTGGAGCAAGGAGAAGACTATACTACTGATAATCTGATACCTCGTTTCACCATTCAGGCTGCCGGAACCACCCTGAGCTATCCTATTGATC
>JBOGTO010000553.1:0-9901 GCA_050695155.1 Ktedonobacteraceae bacterium | reverse complement strand
CAGAATGACAACCCACGGACTTGTCATTCTGAGCGCAGCGAAGAATCTCCCGGCACGCATGAGGAATCCTCAGATACTTACGCTTCTTTCTGCTTTGTTGTATCATACTATTCGCAAACTCATTGACTGGCATCTTCCAGCATCCACATGAAATTATAGAAAGTGACAACCATATGCAACACATACGACTCACGCTGATCGGCTTTGGCATCGTAGGCCAGGGCTTCGTCGAATTGCTCGCCAACAAACAGGAGTACCTCAAACAACGTTACAATACGTGGCTCTCATTGGTAGGCGTCGCCAATGCCCGGCACGGCTTCATTTACCGGGCAGATGGATTGGATCTCTCCTTGTTGCTACAATTTGCGAAAGAAGGGCGTCCTCTAACAGAGCAATCCGATGTCAGACATTGGGATAATACATTAGAGGGATTAAACGCCACCTTTGCAGATATACTTGTCGAAGCAACGCCCACCAACCTGCGCGACGCCGAACCTGCGCTGAGCCATATCCGCGCCGCGCTGTCAAGAAAAATACACGTTGTGACCGCCAACAAAGGGCCGGGCGCGCTGGCGGCCAACGAACTGCTCGAGTTGGCGCGATTACACAGCGTGCAGTTACGCATGGAATCAGCCGTAATGGCTGGCACACCCGTCATTAGCACCATCCGCGAAGGTATGATAGGGGCTACCGTCACCTCAATACGTGGCATCCTCAACGGCACTACTAACTACATCTTGAGCGCGATGGCTTCCGGGCGCGACTATGCTGAAGTGCTGGCCGATGCCCAGACGCAGGGGTACGCTGAAACCGACCCGACCGCCGACGTGGAGGGCTACGACGCCGTCGCCAAAACAATGATCCTGGCTGCGCTGGTCTTCGATCATCCCCTGCGCGTTGAGCAAGTGGAACGGCAGGGTATCACCACTATCACGCGAGAGCAGGTGCAGGCCACCAATGATGCCGGGAAGCGTATCAAACTCATCGCATCTCTGCGCCAATCTCCCGATTCAGACAAACTAATAGCCAGCGTCAAGCCACTCGCCCTGCCTTTAAGTGACTCACTGGCGCGGGTCGATGGCGCAATGAACGCCATTTCTATCCAATCGGATACGCTGTCCGAAGTGACAATCATCGGGCCGGGAGCCGGACGCACGGAAACAGCGCAGGGTTTGCTGGCCGATGTTTTAGCGTGTATCCACTAGTTGATGATAACCCTCGCTATCTAGCAGGGTTATCACCTCTTACTCAGAGAAATTCCGCGAATTTCCGCAAACAGAAGTCTGAATGCCTAGCTGTCCTTCTCGCTGTCCCCTTTCGCCTCTTCCGCCATCTTATCAAAAACATTCGAAAGTTCGTGCGCAAGCGTAGCCAGCCCACGAGTAAATTCGCGGCCCGCGCTCAAGAAATGCTGCCGGGGTTCCTCCGGCAGCATAGATACCGGCGTCATAGCCACATGCGCCCCGGTTCGAAATAGAGCACGAAAGAATTGCTGAGAGGACTCTCTGAGTTCATCGCGATTGAATTTCTCGTCAGATGTAGGAGCCTCTACGCTGGGCGTTTCCTCTGTCTGTGTCTGCTCTGCTTGATTTTTCGTTGGGTCTTCCATAAGTTTGCCTCCACGTTTGTAAGAAAACAATTATCATCAATCGGTTCCCATGCTATTATAAACGATTTTTATCATCTTTCACCCTAAATTATGCGAATCTCGCTAAAATTGGGGTTGACAAAGGTAGAAGGCTGGTGTATGCTTTTCTACAAGCAAAGATGCGTTACAGGGAACACAGCAAGGTTGCTGTTATTGGTCTCTGTGCGCGTTTTTTATTTGTCAGAGTTTGAGGGAGCAGTAGCATGTCAGTAACCTGGAGTACGATGTCACAGCCAGCAATGTTCGCTGGTAAAAACCGTACCCAGCGTATGCCCTCGCGCAAACACGCTTTTGCAATGTGTACCGCATGTGCTGCCATCGCAAGCATTCTACTCATCGGAACCGGCGTTGTAACGTCGGTTTCTTTGTTTGTACTCGCGCTTAGCCTCGTCCTTCTTGCCCTTCTTGTGGTACTTATTAGCCTCATCCTTAGCGGCCTTACCGGGCTTGTTGGTCTGGTAGGGCTTACAGAGGGGCTAGCCCCAGGAACGACGAAGGGAGACTAAAGGAAGCAACGACGCGACCATACCAGAGCAGGAAACCTTACAACGAGGACCTCCCAGTCGGACGGTTCTCGTTTTTTTATTGTCTTTATTCCAACTTTTCCATTTATCTTGAAGGAGGCATTAATGCAAAGTATCGCAACGATCACGCAACTGGCGGAGGAAACGCGCCGCGCAACAGCGCATTCTGTGCATGAAGCAAGGGACGCGCGCGAACTTACGGGCAGTCAAATCCTCTGCGAAGCGTTGATACGCGAAGGCGTCAACCTCATGTATGGCTACCCCGGCGGCGCGATTATGCCCTTTTACGACGCGCTCACCTCATATCCTGTCTTGCGTCATGTGCTGGTCAGGCATGAACAGGCGGCTGCCCATGCCGCCGACGGCTACGCGCGCGCCACTGGCAAAGTTGGCGTATGCGTCGCTACCAGCGGGCCAGGCGCAACCAACCTTGTCACCGGGCTGGCGACCGCCTTTATGGACTCCACGCCCATTATCGCCATTACCGGACAGGTGGCGCGGCCTTTTATTGGGCGCGACGCCTTTCAAGAAACCGACATCCTGGGCGTTACACAGCCCATCACCAAGCACAATTTCCTGGTGAAGCGCGTCGAAGACCTGGCCGAGATCGTACACGAAGCCTTCCGACTGGCGCGCGGCGGACGGCCTGGACCGGTGGTAATTGACGTTCCCAAAGATGTGCAGTTCGCCAAAACGTTCTATCCCGCGACTACACCCGTCAGTTCCATTGCAAATTACCGCGTGACGCGCGTGCCGCATCCCACCACCGCAGCCATCGAAAAGGCCGCTCACTTGATCGGTGAGGCCAAACAACCCTTGATTATGTGCGGTCATGGTGTCATCCTCTCAAACGCCTATACAGAACTGCAAGCCTTTGCCGAGAAGACAGGCATTCCAGTTATTACTACCTTGCTGGGACTGAGCGCGTTCCCTGAAACGCACCTGCTCGCCATCGGAATGCCCGGTATGCACGGTCCCGCGCACGTCAACCACGCCATCGGAGAGGCTGACCTGATAATCGGGGTCGGCCTGCGTTTCGACGATCGCGTGACGGGCAAAGTGAGCGAGTTCGCGCCGCGCGCGCGTTTCATCCACATCGACATCGATGCCTCCGAAATGCACAAGGTCAAACGCGCCGCCGTGCCAATTGTGGCCGATGCGAAGGCTGCGCTGGTGGCTCTGGTCGATGCTGTAAAGAAGGACGATCATAGCAAATGGCTGGGCGAAATTCGCGCGTGGGAAGCTCAAGCGAGCGAGCGTGGAGCAAGTATAGAGCGCAACCAGCACTATCCCGATCCCACCTGTATTCTGGATGCCATTCGCGCAGAGACTGGCGGCGATGCCATTATCGTCACCGATGTGGGACAGCACCAGATGTGGACAGCGCAACATTACACCTGGACGCGCCCCAACAGCCATATTACATCAGGCGGACTCGGCACGATGGGATTCGCGCTGCCAGCCGCGATGGGCGTCAAGATGGGCGTTCCCGATGCTACTGTGTGGGTCGTAGCAGGCGATGGCGGTATCCAGATGAACATTCAGGAACTGGCTACCCTCAAACAAATGGGCATCAATATCAAAGTAGCCATCATGAATAACGGCTATCTCGGCATGGTGCGCCAGTGGCAGCACTTCTTCCACAACCACAACTACTCAGAGACGCCGATTACCGGACCCGATTACATCAAACTGGCGGATGCTTACGGCCTGACCGGAATGCAAATTACGCGGCGCGAAGATGTGCGAGCCGCTGTGCATAAGGCGATGGAGACCGATGGCGCTGTTATCATCGATTTCATGATCGAGTCCGAAGCTAATGTGTTTCCAATGGTTGCGCCGGGTTCCGCTATCACCAATATGATCGAAGAAACGCACGGGGAAAGTGAGGACTAAAACTACCATGAACGATCACGCGGACAATCGCAAGGCCGCTCCCTCGACCAATGAGAGAGCAGGCCAGGCAGATGCTCCAAAGGGGACAGAGCGTTCGCATACGCTGCTCGTTCTGGCGAACAACGAGCCGGGGATGGTTGATCGGGTCGTCGGGGTGCTGCGCCGTCGCCGCGCCCAGCCGCAAACCATCTCTATCGGCCAGAGCGAAATACCGAACGTTTCACGCATCACCATCCAGGTGAGTGACTCCGAAGTGGGGGTCGAACAGTTGATCGAGCAACTGCGCAAAATTGTCGATGTCCGGCATATTGTCAATCTATCAACAGAGCAAGCCATCGCGCGCGAACTGGCGCTCGTCAAAGTAAACGCTGCCACAGAAACGCGCGCCGAGATCATCGAAATGGGCAATCTCTTCGGAGCGCACATCGTTGATCTCGCGCAAGAAACCGTCACGCTGGAAGTGACCGGCAGCGAAGAAAAAATCGAAAAGCTCGTTGCGCTCTTGCAACGCTTCGGTGTGCGCGAAATTGCCCGCACCGGTTCCGTAGCGATGACCCGCGATTAAATAAAAGGAGAACTTACACACATGGCGACCATTTATTACGATGCCGATGCAAACATCGAACTTATCCAGCAGAAACGCATAGCCGTGATCGGCTACGGCAGCCAGGGACACGCGCACGCCCTCAACATGCAGGACTCCGGCTGCGACGTAGTGGTCGGACTTCCGGCGAAAAGCAAAAGCCGCGCTAAAGCCGAGGCCGACGGTGTGCGTGTAACCACACCCGCCGAGGCGGCGGAGCAGGCCGATGTCATCATGATCCTCATTCCCGACCAGCATCACAAAGAGGTCTTCGAGCGCGACATCCGGCCAGGACTGGCTCCGGGCAAAATGCTGATGACCGCGCACGGCTTCAGCCTGCACTATTCGCAGATTGTGCCACCAGAAGACATCGACGTGGCGATGGTCGCGCCCAAAAGCCCCGGCCACATGCTGCGCCGCCTCTATACCGAGGGCGTTGGCGTACCCTCCCTGTGGGCCATCCACCAGGACGCCACCGGCAATGCCGAAGCGCTTACGCTGGCCTATGCGCGCGCCATCGGCAGCACGCGCGCGGGTGTCCTGCGCACCACCATTGCCGAAGAGACCGAAACAGATCTATTCGGCGAGCAGGCCGTCTTATGCGGCGGCATCACCTCGCTGATCCGCGCCGGTTTCGAGACACTGGTTGATGCTGGCTACCAGCCCGAAGTCGCCTACTTTGAATGTATGCACGAAATGAAGCTGATCGTAGACCTGATGTACCAGGGCGGCATGAGCTACATGCGCTACTCCATCAGCGACACCGCCGAATTCGGCGATTATGTCTCCGGCCCGCGCATCATCGATGAGCGCGCGCGCGACGAGATGCGCCGCATCCTGCGCGAAATCCAGGACGGCACCTTCGCCACGCGCTGGATTCTGGAAAACCAGGCTGGCCGCCCCAGCTTCACGGCTATGCGCAAGTCCAATGCCCAGCATCAAATCGAGCATGTCGGAGCCGACCTGCGCGCTATGATGCCCTGGCTCAAACCCGTCGATAAACGTCCCGAAATTGCGGAACCAAAGAAGTAGGGGTACCGCGCGGTATCCCCTTATGTAACTCAAGGAGGAAAAGAAATCATGGCAGACCCTGCGGTTATTCGGATTTTTGACACGACCCTGCGCGACGGTGAACAATCTCCCGGCGCGACTATGACCACTGAAGAGAAGCTCCAGGTGGCTGAAAAGCTTGTTCGTCTTAATGTGGACATCATTGAAGCGGGCTTTCCCGCCGCATCCCCCGGCGACCTTGCCGCCGTCAAAGAGATTGCGCGCCAGACCAAAGGCGTCGCGGTGGCAGGGCTGGCTCGCGCCGCCATCAGCGACATCGATGCGGCCTGGGAAGCGGTCAGCGAAGCGGAGAACCCGGTCATCCATGTGTTTCTGGCTACCTCTGACATTCATCTCAAGCATAAGCTGAACCTCTCGCCCGAAGAGGCGTTGCAGCGCGTAGCCTCGACAGTGGCCTATGCGCGTAATCTCTGCCCGACAGTGGAGTTTTCGGCTGAGGATGCCACGCGCAGCGATTGGGACTATCTCTGTCGCGTCTTCGAGATCGCCATCAAAAACGGCGCGACCACCGTGAATATCCCCGATACCGTCGGCTACACCATGCCCCACGAGTACGAGGCGCTGTTCCGCTACCTGCGCGAGCGCGTCCCCGGCATCGAAGACGTAGTGATGAGCGCGCACTGCCACAATGATCTGGGCATGGCGACCGCTAATACTATGGCTGCCATTCGAGCGGGAGCGCGCCAGGTCGAAGTCACCATCAACGGCCTCGGCGAGCGCGCGGGCAATACCGCGATGGAAGAAGTCGTCATGGCACTGCGCACGCGCCCGGATTACTACGGCAACGCCACCACGCGCATCAACAACCAGGAGTTCCTGGCCGCCAGCCAGCTTGTCAGCCGCCTGACGGGCATCCCCGTCCAGCCTAACAAGGCCGTCGTGGGAGCCAACGCTTTCGCGCACGAAGCCGGCATTCACCAGGACGGCATGTTGAAGAATCGCCTGACCTACGAGATTATGACGCCTCAGTCGGTCGGCTGGGGCGATACGAAACTGGTACTGGGCAAGCATTCTGGCCGTCATGGGCTGGATGCGCGCCTGCGGCAACTGGGCCACCACCTTGAAGCCGAACAGCTCAAAGCAGCCTACAAACGCTTTATCAACCTGGCCGACCAGAAAAAGCAGATCACAGACGCCGACCTGGTCTACATCGTCGAAAGCGGCAAAGAAACACCCGCCGCCATATAACAAAACTAGTCCAGGGGTGGACAGAGAAGGGCGACCGCAAGTGTCCCCACCCGTCCACCCAACCACCCCCGCCCCTACAATGATTGCGGGAACCGTCCCCGTAGTCATTGTAGGGGCGGGGGTGGAGTGGACACGGGGTGGGGACCCTTGCGGTCGCCCTTCGTATCTTTACACCGTACAGCCAGTCACCTAAGGAGTATAATGTGACACAAACCGAAATAAATCCAGCGAAGGCCGAAGCGCCCAAAATACCTGTCCTTAGTCTTGAAGAAGGCTACGCCTACTTTGAGGGGCGCATCGTTCCCATGAACGATGCCAAAATCAGCATCACGACCCATGCCTTGCACTATGGCACCGCCTGCTTTGAAGGCATTCGTGGCTACTGGAATGAGTCGCAGCAGCAATTATACCTGCTCAAATTGCGCGAACATTACCAGCGTATGGAAAATTCCTGGAACGTGCTGCGTATGAGACCCAAAGAATCCATCGACGAGCTATGCCGCACGACGGTCGAACTGGTGCGGATGCATGGCTATCGCTCGGATGTCTACGTGCGCCCGCTCACCTATAAATCCTCGCGTACCATCAAATTGACGCTCAGCACACTGGATGATGCTATTGCCATTTATGCCTTCGCTATGGGAAACTACGTCGATATTAACGCCGGACTCAGCGTTTGCACTTCGTCCTGGCGACGCGCTAACAGCAACGCCATGCCTGTGCGCGCTAAAGTGACGGGAGCCTACATCAATAGCTGCCTGGCGGCGGATGATGCCAGCGCCACTGGCTTTGACGAAGCCATTATGCTGACGCACGACGGCACCGTTTCCGAGGGCAGTTCGTGCAACCTCTTTGTGCTGCGTAATGGCAAACTGGCGACACCCGCGCTCTCCGATGACATCCTTGAAGGCATCACGCGCAACATCCTGATCGAGCTGGCGCAGCGCGAGTTCGGCCTTACGGTCGAGGAACGGCGCATAGATCGCACAGAACTGTATGCCGCCGACGAAATCTTCATGTGCGGCACAGGCGTGCAGGTATCACCCGTCACCAGCGTTGATCGTCGCCCGGTGCGCACAGGCAAGCCGGGAGCGTTTACCATGCAATTGCAGGAAGCGTACCTTTCCGCCTGTCGCGGCGAAAACGACAAGTACAAAGACTGGGTCACGCCCGTCTACGAATAAGGAGTCGTCATGCGTTCAGATCAAATCAAGCTCGGCTTCGAGCGCGCGCCGCACCGGGGGCTGCTGCGCGCGACGGGAGTTGTCGGCGAAAATGATTTTCATAAGCCCTTCATCGCCGTCTGCAACTCCTACGTAGACGTGGTGCCGGGTCATGTTCACCTGCAAGCCTTCGGCAAACTGGTCAAAGAGGCCATCCGCGCGGCAGGCGGGGTTCCCTTTGAATTTAATACCATCGGCGTCGATGACGGCATCGCTATGGGGCATATCGGCATGAAATACTCCTTGCCCAGCCGCGAACTGATAGCCGATTGCGTCGAAACGATGGTGGAGGCGCATCGCTTCGACGGTATGGTATGCATTCCCAACTGCGACAAGATCGTGCCGGGAATGCTCATGGGCGCTATGCGTATCGACATCCCTACCATCTTCGTCAGCGGTGGCCCCATGGCGGCAGGCAAGCTGGCCGACGGGCGTTCGATAGACCTCATCAGCGTCTTCGAGGGCGTGGGCGCGTATCAGGCAGGCAAGATCAACGATAGCCAACTGCTCGAACTGGAGCAGCAAGCGTGTCCCACCTGCGGCTCGTGTTCGGGCATGTTCACTGCCAACTCCATGAACTGCCTGATGGAAGCATTGGGACTCGCGCTGCCAGGCAACGGTTCGCGGCTGGCAACCAGCGAGGCGCGCAAAGAACTGGTGCGTATAGCCGGTCAGACGATTATGAAGCTGATCGAAAGCAACCTGACGCCGCGCCAGATCGTCAATGCCGATAGCATCGACAACGCCTTCGCGCTCGACATGGCGATGGGTGGCTCAACCAACACGGTACTGCACACCCTGGCCCTGGCGCGCGAGGCCGGTATCGACTACTCGCTCGAGCGCATCAATCAGGTAGCCGCGCGCACACCCCATCTTTGCAAAGTCAGCCCCTCCGGCAAGTGGCATATGGAAGACGTAGACCGCGCCGGCGGCATCAGCGCCATCCTGCGCGAACTCTCAAAGAAGCCCGGCGCGCTCACTCTCGACCGCCCAACCGTGACGCTCAAGACACTGGGCGAGAATATCGCGGAAGCCGAAATCAAAGACCCGGAAGTCATCCTTTCAGTCGACAAGCCGCACAGCGAACGCGGCGGACTGGCTATCCTCTTCGGTAATCTGGCACCCGATGGCGCGGTCATCAAAGTGGGCGCGGTCGCTCCTTCAATGATGCGGCATCACGGCCCGGCGCGTATCTACGATTCGCAAGAAGCGGCCTGCGCCGGTATTCTGAACGGGCAGGTGAAAGAGGGCGATGTAGTGGTAATTCGCTACGAAGGCCCCAAAGGCGGCCCCGGTATGCAAGAAATGCTGGCTCCCACCGCCAACATCATGGGCATGGGCATGGGCGAGAAGGTCGCGCTAATTACAGACGGGCGTTTCTCCGGCGGCACACGCGGAGCCTGCATCGGCCACGTCTCACCAGAGGCAGCCGCCAACGGCCCCATCGCCGCTCTCGTCGATGGCGACATGATCTCCATCGACCTGTTCGAGCGTCGCCTCGATGTGAATCTCAGCTCTGAACAAATCGCGCAGCGCCTCGAACACGTCACGCCGCCAACCGGCCGCATCAACAGTCGCTGGCTGCGCCGCTACGCCTCGCTGGTAACATCGGCCAATACCGGCGCAGTGCTGGCGGATGTGTAAAGTCAATTAACAATCCGTAGGGGCGGGGGTGGCGGATGATGTGGGGTGGGGACCCTTGTGGTCGCCCGTCGGGGTCGATGTATTCGTCGTGATTCGATGAACAGGGACGCGGGCGGCCATGAAG
>JBOGTO010000552.1:0-2688 GCA_050695155.1 Ktedonobacteraceae bacterium | reverse complement strand
CTCTTTTCTTCTGCTCAACTTTTCTTCTCTTTATCCCGATTGATCCTCAGAATCTTCAGCATATATTGTTCGGAGTTCAGGTAGTAGGGGTTGCGCTTGATGTATTTGCCGACGACGGCGATGGGGTGCAGTTTGAGCATTTCGACGACCAGGTTGGGCAGCAGTTTGCTATGATCGTAATGCATCAATGCAATAATCGGGGCATTCTGGAAGGTGAAGACGGCATCAGAGGCCGCTTCGTATTTCAGAATCTGTTCGGGCGTGGCAATATCTTTAGTCAGCCAGGTCATGTCGATGGAAATACGCACCGCTTGCCAGCCCTCGCGCAGAGCTTGCGCGATAAAGGTCTGGTGGGACGAGAGCAGAAAATAGGGATCGAAGCGCTTGCCGCCCGCTAAAAACGGTTCGCGTTCCTCGTATAACACCAGTTGTCCACCTGCAACGAGTTCATCTACGTCAATCTGCAATTTGGTGAGTTCGTCGCGCAGTTCTTTTATCTGGGCCGGAGCCGCAGCGAACATGCATTTTTCAGACAGAGAGAACCCTACGCGCATCAAACGAGCGGTCACGCCTGGAATTTCGATCACTTTACTATACAGTTGACAGATATGCGAGCCAGGTGGAATGCGCTCCGACTTGCCTTCAACGCTTAAATCCATTACGGTACCTCCACGGGTTACTGCTGACCACTCCGGATCCTCCACGCTCGTCGAATGCGAGCAGAGCGATTGTTGACCAGGATGATTAGCAAACCCAGTATACCAAAAATACACATACCGGAGAAAAATGCAAAAGCGAAGAGCGCCAGCACTCTTTGCCACGATGAAGCCATCAGCAGCGCTACGAGAGCGATCAGCAGCGACATAAAAAGTGGCAGCAGCACCGCCCATGCGAGCAACACGCGCGCGCCCTGCCGGGGCGTGAGTGGGTCTTCTCCGTTATACGGGAAGAGGAAACGCTGCATAAGCGGAAAGCGCCGCGTATTTTGCATACGGTTATTGTTACCCTTCCTGCGGCTGGCGCTGTAACCAACGCTGCACTATTTCCTCGGCCTGGGAAAGAATGTTCGCCTCGTTCGCATAGCTCACGCGGCGGCACGCTTCTGGCAAGGGGAACCATGCTACGCGATCGTACTCGTGATCGTGCAAGGCAATATCCCCCCCGATTGCCTCAAACAAAAAGTGACGTACCTGTTTGTAATACCTCACCTGGTCGCGCACAAATGAATAGGAGATCGCGCCAATATAGGTAATTAACTGTACTTCTAAGCCGGTTTCCTCCTGCACTTCGCGCGCCGCGACCTGCTCGACGGTTTCGCCGGAACAGGGCGTCCCCTTGGGCAAAGTCCATAATCCCCGCTGGCTCTGACCTACCAGCGCAACTTCTACCTGGCCGCGCTCGGAAGGCTCTTCCTGCGGCTGAAAATCCCCGTGCGCCTGCAAGGGGGCGAGCCGGAAAACGACGCCACCCGCGGAATATGCTCGAATTGTCTGATATCGCTCCATCACTTACGAAGTGCCTTCCCCTTACCCTGTGTGCATATCGGGATGCCAGTGTGTAGAAAGAATGTAGCGCGACGAGAGCTTCGCCGCGCATTGTCGCTGTTTTAATTCCTGTGATTGGAAGTATAGCCAATGTGTACTGACGTGTCAAGTGAGCGCGCGGCGAATGGCTTCCAGGTTCTTCGCGGGCGTCTCCGGTGGTATCGAGCAACCGGGGGCCAGCAAGAAATGCCTGCCTCCTGTCAGCTCCAGCGCCTTCGCTACCTCTTCCTGTACCTGGTCGGGTACGCCATTCTTGAGCGTGGTCTTCTCGCTAATGCCGCCCATCACAGCCTTGCCGGAACGCTTTTTGCCCTCGCCCAGATCAGGATTGCCCTCCAGGGTCGCGGCCCAGCTTATGGCCTGCACCGGGTAGGACGCCAGCAGATCAAAGTAGATGTGCGTCCCGCAATTATGCAGGATGTTAAACTTGCTGCGGCTTTTAATGGCATCCAGAAATTCCAGGTCGTACTGTTCGCCAAATTCGCGGTACTGGTCAGGCGTCAACAGACTTTCCGAGGCCCAGCCGTTGGTAGCATAGAAGATACCGCTCGCGCCTTGTTCCAGGCAGGCAATAGCGTAACTGGTGAAAGTCTCGGTAATCACACGCAGCGCGGCGTGCATGGCGTTGCGATCCTCGCGGATAGTGTGCAAAACCGCCTCTTTGTTATTGCCTGCCAGGTATTGTGCCACGCCCAGCGGGCAGAAAATGGTTTGTGTAAAGTAGGCATCGTAGCCTACCGAGTGATTTATCATCTGCAAGGCGCGTAACTGCTCGCCCAGCGCGCCCTGATCCGCTTCGAGCGGGCGAATGCGCTTCCAGTCGGACGCGCCTTTGATGGGAGTACCCTCAAAGACGGGCGCTTTGTACTTTTCGCCCGAAGGACGCACTTTGACGCCCCATCCCTCGACATGGTAGCAGGCGCGCGGGTTGACCTTCATATAATCCCAGTCGTAGCGCGTGAAATTTTCCACCATCGCTTCGGCCAGCGTGTTTGGGTTCCACTCGCGTTCAAAATCGTGTCCCCACATGCTGGCGGGTACGCGATCTACCACATCGCCGCGTAGAGCGGCATCAACTCGTTCCTTTTTATTCACTAGAGATTGCCTTTCTAAACCAGGAATATCATTTTCGTAGGGGCGGGGG
>JBOGTO010000551.1:0-8795 GCA_050695155.1 Ktedonobacteraceae bacterium | reverse complement strand
GGACTGTCATTCTGAGCGCAGCGAAGAATCTCCGGGGCTATTTGGCTCCGCAGACCTGGTCTTATCTACTCCTTCCTCTTGACTCTGTAGTATGGTACGGGGTGTATACTTTTTCTGAAGGAGTGATAGAGATGGATATACTCTCGATTGGACAGGTCGCACAGAGAGCCGGAGTGGGTGTGGAAACGGTTCGCTACTATGAGCGCGAAGGTTTGCTAGAAGAGCCGCCGCGCCGTGCCTCTGGCTATCGTCAATACCCGGAAGAGGTGGTCAAGCGTCTCCACTTCATTAAACGCGCGCAAAGGCTGGGCTTTTCGCTCAAGGAGATTACCGAATTGCTGCTGTTGCGCGTAGACGCACAGACTGCCTGTGAGGAGGTCAGGCAGCGTACAGAAGCAAAAATCGCTGAAGTGGATCGCAAATTGATTGAGTTACAACGGATGCGGCAAGCTCTACTCCAGGTTGCTTCGCTCTGCACAGGACAGGGACCGAACAGTCGCTGTCCTATGCTTGATGCGCTCGACCAGCAGGAGCCACTTGAGCAGGCTGACCGAACATAGGAGTGAGCAACGTCGATGATATCAAGGCAAAAACACTATGACCTGGTAATTCTGGGCAGTGGTTCGACGGCCTTTGCCGCAGCCCTGCACGCTGCCGAACTCGGCAAAAGCGTCGTCATGACCGAATCGCGCACCGTCGGCGGGACGTGTGCCAACCGGGGCTGTCTGCCCTCCAAGAACCTGATTGAAGCCGCACGCCTCGTCTATGATGCCGCTCACCCACGCTATCCGGGCCTGTCCCCGGTGCGTATGGCGGTCAACTGGGCAGAACTTGTTGCCCAGAAGGATGAGATTATCGAAGAGTACCGCGCTCACAAATACGAGAACTTGCTTGATGATCCCGACCACATGCAGATTGTCCCCGGCCACGCGCGCCTGGTTTCCGACCATGAAGTGGAGGTGCAAAGCATCGATGGGCCACTTCGTCTGCTGGGCGAGCAGATTCTGATCGCGACCGGCTCCACGCCGCGCATTCCTGCTGTGCCAGGCCTCTCCGATGTGCCGTACCTCACCAGTGACCTTTTGAGTGCTGCTGATGACCCCTGGGGAACCGAACTGCGCGAGCAACCCCGTTCTATGCTTATTCTGGGTGGTGGCTATATCGCGCTTGAACTGGGCCAGATGTTTGCGCGTTTTGGTACAGAGGTGACTCTCATAACGCGAGGCCAAAGCATACTTTCTAGTTACGAGCCGGAAATCGCCGAGGCGCTGAGCGAGATCTTACAGGAGGAAGGGCTGCGTATCGTGAGCGAAGCGCAGGTGTATGGCGTGGAACGCTCGCAAGAGGGAATCGCCCTTTTGGTAAAGCGGCATGGCAGCCTGCATACATTCACTGCCGAAAAGCTCTTGATCGCTACAGGGCGACGCCCCAATACGGGAGAGATCGGCCTGGAGCGGGCAGGGGTGCAGGTAGATGAGGCGGGAGCCGTGCGTGTTGATCGCGCCTTGCGCACCAACGTTCTCCATATTTGGGCTGCTGGAGACGTGATTGGACGTGAAGCTGGGAGCCAGATGGCGACGCCCGTGGGCGCGCGTGACGGCAAGATCGCCGCCCACAACGCCCTGTCAGGAGAAGCCCTGCAAAAGGTCGATCACAGCATCGTCCCACGCGCTATCTTCACCGATCCCCAGGTCGCGGTCGTGGGCATGACCGACGAGGAAGCCAATGCTACGGGAATTGTCTGTGAGTGTAACACCATTCCTTTGAGCGTCGTGCCGCGTGCCGGGGCTATCCGCGATACGCGCGGTGTCATCAAAATGGTGATCGAACGCGAGAGCCGCCGCGTGGTGGGCATCTCGATGCTTGGGGTGAATGCCGGGGAAGTGATTCACGAAGCGGCGATGGCGCTGCGCTTTGGAGCGACGACGGATGATTTCATCGATCTGATGCATGTCTATCCGACGATGGCCGAAGCGCTGAGACTCGTTGCCATTTCCTTTACGAAAGATGTCAACAGGCTCTCCTGTTGCGCAAGTTGAGCCGTAGAGAAAGGGGAAATCGATGCAACATCCATCGCTCGAAGCGATTGCAAAACAACTTGCGGAGCAGTTGCACTGTGAGCAGGAGGAACTTTGCCTCCCTATTTTGCATCAAGTGACACGAGGAAAACCCATCGAGAAAGCCGCGCTGGCTGCTTCACTTCAGGTGAGCCAGGAGGATGTAGAGCAGCGCCTCTTGCATCTCCCAGATACCGAGTTTGACCGGCAGGGCAACATCCTCGGCTGGGGTGTAACGCTCGTGCCTACGCGCCATCACTTTCAGATGCACGGGCAGTCTCTTTATACCTGGTGCGCTTTTGATACGGTATTGTTTCCCCCGTCACTGCTGGCAGAAGCGCGGGTTCAATCGACCTGCCCGGTTACAGGTCATCCGATTACCTTTGTTGCTACACCTGAAGGCGACATCAAAGATCTACATCCTACAGGTAGCGTGATGTCGCTCATCATCCCGGCAGAGCGCAGCGAGTGCGTGCGCGCGACCTTTTGCGAGCAATCCCTCTTTTTCGAGTCGGAGCAGGCCGCCTCGACCTGGCTTACTGCCCATCCTGAAGCAGTGCTTCTTTCTATTGAGGAGGCGGCAGCAGTGGGAAAGAAGGTTGCCGAATCGCGTTTCATAAGAAAGAATGACCTTGCGTAAGCATTTTATTTGAGCTAAAAAACTTTCTCTTGCTGCATTCAGCCCATCATATGAAAAGTCGGTACTGTTATATATCCGGGCATAAAAAAGAGAGGCAAAGCAATTTACCTCTCTCAAAGCTGGGGTGCAGGGATTCGAACCCCAATTGGCCGATCCAGAGTCGGCAGTCCTACCATTGAACGACACCCCAGAGTGTTGTGTGCCTAATATTAACCCAAGTCTTGCGACTTGTCAAGCGGTTTTGGGCGCGCGTAATGATGCACCGTAGTTCCAGCCTGCGCTAAAGGCGCGCGCGTTTTCTGCGGTGAAGCGCGGCAGGCGTTGCTCTATCGCCTGCTCGAGTAAGTCGCGTGGCAGCAGGCGCGTATAGCCCGCAAATGCGCCGAGCATGAGCATGTTGACGCGGCTATCACCGATTTGCTGCACATCTGTTTTGCCAGTTGATACAGGTAAGATCTCTGGCACAAAAATAGCGGTCACGCTAGCTTCTTGTAAAGCATGTTCGACTTCGGCGCGGGTGGGATAGTGCAGCCCGCTTACCCAGGCGGCAACAGGCATACGACGATAGAGGCCGGTGAATGCCAGCGCGCCTGCGCTCGCCATTGGCAGGGCGCGTAGTACTTCGCTCATCTCCAGCGCGATCAGTATGTGCGCTTCACCGGCGGGAATGGCGGGGCTTGCCGATGGTCCCAGGCGCACATGGCACATGCCTGAACCGCCCAGGCGCGCCAGGCTGACGCGCGAGAGTACGCGCACCTCTTCGCCCGCCGCTTCAGCCGCCATTGCTAACATTTCCATCATGGTGAGCGTTCCCTGACCGCCAATGCCGAGCAAGATGATATTGGTTGTTTGCATCGTCGCTACTCCTGCACCATGTGGCGGAGTTGCACACCCGCGAAGAGAGGGTTGTCCTGCGACTTCTGCCCATTCAATTGCTCGATCGGTTTGATGGCGTCGTAGGGGCAGGCGTCTACACATAAGCCGCAGGCTACGCAGGTGGCGCTATCGATACTTACGAGCGGCTTCACATTATCCAGCGAGAGCAACACTGAGGGACAACCTACCTTGTTATAGCAGGGCGTATCTTCACAGCCGCGACCCGCCATACACGCTTGCTGATCTACCTGTACCGGCTCGTGAATGTAGACGCCTTGCGTTGTGCAGGGAGCTTCAGCAATTACAACAGATACGCCGGGGCTGCGCATGGCGTCTTGCAAGGTGGCGATCATTTCGGGTAGTTGATAGGGATCGAGCCGCTTCACGTATTCGACGCCGCAGCCGCGCGCGATCATGGCGATGTCGGCGCGTAGAGCGGGCGCGCCGTCGGTACGCCTGCCGGTACCGGCGTCGGGCTGCATTCCCGTCATGGCGCTGCGGTTGTTGTCCAGGATCAGCAGCGTGAGATTGACGCCGGACTGCACGGCGTTGAGCAATCCGGCGATGCCATTGTGATAAAAGGTACCATCGCCCATCGCCGCCAGCACGGGCCGCTCGATACCAGCCTGCTTCATACCCTGCGCGATGCCGATGCTGGCTCCCATCGAAACCTCCGTCCAGCAGGCATCGAGCGGCGCGTTCATGCCAATAATGGTGCAGCCCACGTCGCCCGTCGTAATCACCTCGTCCTGCGTATAGCCAAGCTGTTCAATGGCGCGATTGAGCGCGTAGTACGTCATGCGGTGCGGACAACCAGGGCAAAATTCAAGCGAGCGAGCAGGAGCCAGGCTGGTTACGTTGGCCTGCTGTACGGGCATCATAGTAGAGGCGACCCTTGCGGTCGCCTTTCCCTTAGGAGTCAGGCGTGCTGCGCTGGGCTGCTGTGTTAGCATCTCTTGCATACCGGGCGCATTGCTGACCTGGCGCGGGCGCGTCCAGGTGGGCGCGCGTCCCATTTGCTCGTCGAGGGCGACCAGCGCGTTCTGTATCAACTCCAGCGAATAGTCGCCTACACGCGGTAAGAGTCCGTTGCGTTTGCCATGCACGCGCATATGCAGCCCGTTTTCGGCAATCAGCGCCAGCACCTGCGTCTCGATCAAGGGGTCTAGTTCCTCCAGTACCAGAACGCTATCCACCCGTGACAGGAAATGCTCGATCTCCTGCCGGGGCAGTGGATGCACCATGCCCAGCTTCAATACTGGCACGTCCGCGAACCACTGCGGCGCGCGCTGGCGCAATTCTTGCAGGTAGCTAAAGCTGACGCCTGCCACCATGATGCCGAGCCTCTTTCCCTCTTCCTTCCGTTCTGATGAATATGTACCATCACCATCGGCCCTGTCATCCGTGGCTTCCCCTGCCATCCTGAGCGCAGCGAAGGATCTCTCCTCCGGCGAAGGAGACCCTTCGCTGCGCTCAGGGTGACAATTCACGACCGAAATCGATCGTGAATTGTCACTTCCCACTATGTAATTCACTTCGTTTGCCATATTGCGGCATAATTCTCCGGCTAATTCGAGCCGTTTAATGGCATCGCTATGCTGATCGCGGCACCACTGCGGAGCGGCTTTGGTGAATTTAGCGAGGTCGCGTGGAAAGGATGCCGGACGTTGCTCTCTAGCGCGTTCGATCTGGCCTACCTTCATAGCGGTGATGGCGTTGGCAACTGCCGTCGTTCCCAGCACGAAGACGGGCGCGCCCGTCTGTTCCGATAAAGTGAAGGCCAGGCGTGTCATGCTGTATGCCTCTTCGGGACTGGCGGGCATCAGCAAGGGCAGCGAGGCCAGTTGCGCGTAATAGCGTGTGTCCTGTTCGACCATGCCATAGTAAACGCCCACGTCATCGACCGCGTAGATAACCAGCGCGCCTCGCACGCCGCTATGCGCGATGGAAAGCAAGCTATCCGCCATCACGTTCACCCCGGACATTTTCATCGCTACGAAGCTGCGCTTGCCCGCCCAGGCCGCGCCGGTGGCGACTTCCAGCGCCACTTTTTCATTGACGCTCCACTCGATGGCTATGTCATATTGTCGGGCGATTGGAATGAGGGCGGTTATGGCCTTTGTGCTGGGGTTGCCGGGATACCCTGTGGCGACATCGATGCCACATTCCAATACTGCACGCGCTACAGCTTCATCACCTGTTAAAAAGAGCCGTTTACCGGGCATGGTCAGAACGTTCACTGTCAAAACCTCTTTGAATAACGCGATTGTCGTTGAGATGGTTGAAAAACCTTAATATAGTTAGTGTATGGTATACATTTGCGGTTTGTCAATAAAAAAAGCCTGACAAAAGCCACCAGACCGCGCGGTCTGGTGGCTTTTGTCAGGCGTAGAAAATCTCTTAGTCCGCCAGCGCTTCGGCGCGTTGCTCGCCGCTGTCGATCACATGGCGGCGTTTGTAGCCGAACCAGTAAATCGCGCCCACTACGAACAGTACGATCAGGGCAAACTCAAACAAGGGGAAGTTGCCAAAGAAGTTGCTGCCGATGCCTGGGAAAGCGGTGTTCAGGTTTGGATTAGTGGCGAATATATTGCGCAGACCACCAAACCACATGAAGTTGACAATCATCACTCCGCCATAGATCAGCGCCAGCACGTTGACCAGCATACCCCAGCGACCCAGGCTAAAGGGCGCTTTGACGCGCGGCCAGCCTTTGAGCCTGGCACCCAGCGAAGCGATGTTGTTCAAGAAGTATGCTACGTAAATCAAGCCTGTAGCAGCTACCACGATGATGCCAATAGCTGAGGGAAGATTTAACAGCGCTACCAGTGGGATGGCAGAGAGAACCATCACGCCGATGCCTGCCCACAGAGGTGTGCGGAAGGTCGGGTTGACCGATCCCCAGACTTTGCCGAAAGGCAGGCGACCATCGCGCCCCATCGAGAACATCAGGCGGATGGTAGCAGACTGGATAGCCAGGGTGCAGACGCATACGGCGATAAACACGATGCCCAGGTAGACGTTGCCCCAGGAGGTGCCAAACGCTTGCTGGATGATGGTTGGCAATGCACTGGTAGGATTTGTGCCACTGGCAATCTTCTCAATGGCCGGGAGGCTCTTAATTGAGAGGAGCGTGCCACCCAGGAAGAGGAAACCGGCGATAGCGGACAGTCCGATAGCCCATAGTACGCCACGCGGCGCATTTTTCTGTGGGTCTTTCGTTTCCTCGCCAAGCGTACCTGCCGTGTCGAAGCCGTAGATCACGAACAGGGACATAAAGAGGGCCGCCGCGAATGCTCCAAAGTAGCCGTTACCCAGGCCGGGCGTCCAATCCCCGCCGAGCGACGCGCTGGAAAGGTTGGAGCCGGTGAAAAGGAAGCTCAGCGGCTGGTGATTGAAGAAGATCAACAGCACCAGCGCGAAGCCGATCATACCAATGATCTCAGCAGCCACGCCAATGTTGTTGATAATGGATACCAGCCTCACCCCGGCAATGTTGATGATGGTGCCGATGACAATCGAGAGCAGCCCGATAAATACGTTGCTGGGCATTCCAATAATGGTCGCTGGAATACCGGGGAAGATGGCAAGTAAAGGAATGGGGATGGTGATTGCCACTCCTGTCACGGTGATTACACCGGCGAAAAAGTAAAACCAGCCGGTAAACCAGCCCAGTGAATGCCCTGATAGACGCTTGCTCCACTGGTAAATGGAACCTGCAATGGGGAAGTGGGATGACAGTTCAGCGAAGTTCAATGCTACGATAAACTGACCAATTGCGACAATGGGCCACGTCCAGAATAAAGCTGGCCCACCCGCCACGATACCGAGAGCGAACAATGAAAAAGTGCCGGTTGAGACAGAGATGTAGGAGAAAGCCACCGCGAAGTTGGAGAGGAATCCCAGCGTGCGCCGCAATTCCTGTTTGTAGCCCAGCCTTTGCAGTAATGCCTCGTCCCGCTGATTCTGGTCATGGGATGTGTTGATTTCTGCCATGCGTGAACGCCTCCTTGTGGCCGGTACGACCACCGATAAGAAACGCCAGAGTGAGCTGCCCGCCTCTTCATCCGCGATATGGCGAAGCGCGCGCAAGCTATATAAAGAGGATTCTATAGTAAAGTCTACCATATCCCCTTGCCAATAAGCAATATGCCTATAGTGTGAGCAGGCGATGTAGATACAATGAGCATACATTGCCAATCTTATTCGTCACGGCATACAATACGGTAGAACAAAGAAGTTCCTTATTTTCCACTTGAAAGGATAGTGCAATGCGAAGCAAAATAACGGTTGTCGGGGCAGGTTTTGTCGGGAGTACGCTGGTGCAGCGACTCGTCGAGCGCGACTATGCCGACGTGGTGATGTTCGACATTATACCAAATATGCCCCAGGGCAAAGCCCTCGATATGTTACAGGCCGGTCCTGTGCTTGGGTATGACTCGCTGGTTGTCGGCACCAACGACTATGCCGATACCGCCAATTCGGATATCGTGGTGATAACGTCTGGCTTCCCGCGCAAGCCGGGCATGAGCCGCGACGATCTTGTCAAGAAAAATCAAGAAATCGTCGGGCAGGTGACGCAACAGGTAGTGAAGAACTCCCCTAGCTGCATCATCATCATGGTGACAAACCCGCTTGATGCGATGGCGCAACTGGCATACCATATGAGCGGCTTTCCGCGTAACCGCGTAGTGGGCATGGCTGGCGTATTGGATACTGCGCGTTTCCGCACCTTCATCGCGCAAGAACTGGGCGCGTCGGTGCGCGACGTGCAAGCCTATGTACTCGGCGGGCATGGCGATACGATGGTGCCACTGGCGCGTATGTGTACCGTTGCCGGGGTTCCCATCGCGCAGTTGATGCCAGCCGAACGCATCGAACAAATCGTGCAGCGCACACGCGACGGCGGCGCGGAAATCGTCAAACTGCTCGGCACGGGCAGCGCCTACTTTGCGCCTTCCGCCTCCGTCCTGCAAATGGTCGATTCGATCCTGCTCGACAAGAAGATGATTATGCCCTGCGCCGCCTATCTGCAAGGCGAGTACGGCATCAACGGCCTCTTCGTCGGTGTGCCTGTCAAACTGGGCGCGCAAGGCATCGAACAAATCGTCGAAGTCGAACTCAGCGAAAGCGAGCGAACACTCCTCAAGAAGTCAGCCGATGCCGTTAAAGAACTGGTTGAAGTCATGGGAATTTAATTTGTGGTGATAGCAGGTCAATGA
>JBOGTO010000550.1:0-13785 GCA_050695155.1 Ktedonobacteraceae bacterium | reverse complement strand
GGTTTTCCTTGACGCGCCATCTCCGGCGCGGTTGCGGGAGATGTTGGAAGAGATGGTGGTGCGCGACCTGCTCGGCCCTGCCGGGGGCGAGGATGAGGAGTTGCTGGATGATCGCGTGCTTGAACGCTACCTGGTGGGGATGCTGGCTCCCGACCGCCAGCAGACTGTGCCGGAAGAGTTGGAGGAACTGAGCAGCGCCGATGGTGGCAACAGAGAAGATGGCGCGCCCGATAGCGGCGTGGCGCAGAAGGCCAGCCTCAGCCCTTCATCCTTTGGCATGAGCTTCAATGTTGATTACTCGGCGACGGAAATCCAGGTGACGGCGCGCTGGGGGCAGTATAAAAAGGGGGAGAGCAAGAGCATCACAACTCCCAAAGGCCATCCCGCGCGCGTCTGGCAACGCCAGCAGCGCAGCGCGACCCGCGTGATTCCCCTGCTCGAGGGACCGATCGCCTCGTGGCGTCCGGTGGAAGACGAGCAGCCGGAGGTCTTTGTGAAAGGCCTGGTGCGACGTTCGAGCAACGCCTGGACGGTGACGCTTTTCCTGGTCAATGGACAGCACGAGCCGAAACGCCTGCGCGACGAAGCCTGGTTGTTCCAGCCGGAACTAGTGGTAGAAGCGCCCGACGGCTCGCCCATCTTCCGCAGCCGCAATGGTAACTATAGCAGCACACATGAAGAACGCGCCATGTCCATGCTCTATCGCCATCACGTCAGCTTCGCGGTAGGTCATGGTGTTGGCGTCCACGCCGAGATGCGCCCCGGCGATTCCACCTGCGCCACGCGCCTCAGCACGCGCGCCATCCCCTCGTATGATGTGCCGCGCACCGAAGCCCCCAGCGCCGCCGAACTACCTGCCCTGGCCGGACTGGTTCTGGATATGAAAGAACTGGCGGAAGTGGGAGAAGGTCCGTCCTTAGTAGAGGCGGGGGCGGATGTGGAGATGGGCGGGGACCCTCGCGGTCGCCTTCGGGCATCAGGTGTCACACTTGCAGAGAGGCTTGTTCCCCTTGTGACGGCCTACGCGGACTGGATCGAGGAGCAGGAGCGGCATATCAGCGATCCCGCCGCCGATCTGGAAGCGTACCGTGACGTGGCAATTCGCGCGCTGGAACAGTGCCGCAAGACGCTGCGGCGCATCCAGCAGGGCATCGACATGCTGGCGAGCAATGACGATGCCACGCGCGCCTTCCGCTTCATGAACCGCGCCATGTGGCAGCAGCGCATCCATACGCTGTACGCCGAGGCAAGACGGCGCGGCAATGTCGTGACGCTGGAACAACTGGATATTTCCGTCAACCGTAGCTGGCGTCCTTTCCAGCTTGCCTTCATCCTGTTGAATCTGCCCGCGCTGTCGGACTTGCATTCTCCTGAGCGCGGCACCGATTCCGGCGCGGTAGCCGACCTGTTATGGTTTCCCACCGGAGGCGGCAAAACGGAAGCTTACCTGGGCCTGACCGCCTTTACAATAGCCATCCGGCGGCTGCAAGGGGAGGTCGCGGGACGTTCGGGCCAGGACGGCGTGGCCGTGATTATGCGCTATACCCTGCGCCTGCTGACGTTGCAACAGTTCCAGCGCGCCTCGTCGCTCATGTGCGCCTGCGAATTGATCCGGCGCGCAGAGAGCGAGATGTGGGGCGAGACGCCTTTCCGCCTGGGCCTGTGGGTGGGCCAGCGTTCCACGCCCAACACCACGCAGGAGAGCGCGGAGGCCATTCGCCTGGATCACGGCCTGCGCGGCGGCAAAGGTTTTGGCGGCTACGGCAGCATGGGCAACGTGGGCAATCCGCGCCAGTTGACGCATTGCCCCTGGTGCGGCTCGCCCATCGAGGGCGGACGGCATATCGAGGTCGAAAGCTACGGCAGTGGACGCGGGCGCACCCTCATATATTGCGGCGACGCCTACGGGCAGTGCGCCTTCAGCAAGGCCAAAGCGCCGGGCGAGGGCTTGCCCGTGCTGGTGGTGGACGAAGAAATCTATCGCCTGCTGCCTGCCCTGCTGATCGCTACCGTCGATAAGTTCGCGCAGTTGCCCTGGAAAGGCGAGACGCAGATGCTCTTCGGGCAGGTCGAGAAACGCTGCGAGCGACATGGATTCCGCGCCGCGGACATCGAAGACCGAGACGCGCACACCGCGCATGGCAGCTTTCCGCGCGCCATATCGCGTCCGCATCAGCCCCTGCGCCCGCCCGACCTGATTATCCAGGACGAGCTGCATCTGATTTCCGGGCCGCTCGGCACACTGGTCGGGTTGTATGAAACGGGCATCGATTCTCTCTGCACCTGGGAGGTGGATGGCAGACAGGTACGCCCCAAAGTCATCGCCGCCACCGCCACCATCCGGCGCGCCGGCCAGCAGGTGGAGGCGCTTTTCCTGCGCAAAGTGGAGATTTTCCCGCCACAGGGATTGGACGTGGAGGACAACTTCTTTTCGCGCCAGCGTCCGCCGGGCGAGGACGCGCCGGGACGCCGCTACCTGGGCATCTGCGCCAATGGTCGCCGTTTGAAGGCCGCCCTCATTCGCGTCTATATCGCCTATCTGGCCTCGGCGCAGGCGCTCTACGAGAAATACGGGGCGGCAGCCGACCCCTACATGACGCTGGTGGGCTACTTTAACTCGATGAGCGAACTGGGCGGGATGCGCCGCCTCGTCGATGACGATGTCAGCACGCGCCTGTGGAAGATGGACCAGCGCGGGCTGGCAAAACGCTCCCATCCTATCGTGGAGGAACTGACCTCGCGCAAAAGCTCCAGCATGATCCCGGAGGTGCTGAGCCGCCTGGAACTGGCCTTTGGCGGCAACGGGGAGATGCGGCCCATCGATGTGCTGTTGGCGACCAACATGATCTCGGTCGGCGTCGATGTTCAGCGCCTGGGCCTGATGGTGGTAACGGGACAGCCCAAGACCACCGCCGAGTATATCCAGGCCACCAGCCGCGTCGGGCGCAACGCTCCCGGCCTGGTCTGCACCGTCTTCAACTGGTCGCGCCCGCGCGATCTCTCGCACTACGAACAGTTCGAACACTATCACGCCACCTTCTACCAGCAGGTGGAGGCGCTTTCCGTTACGCCCTTCGCGCCGCGCGCCCTTGATCGCGGCCTGGCTGCCCTGCTCACCAGCTACGTGCGCCTGGCGGGTACGGAACTGAGTCCAAACGCCGCCGCCGGAGATGTCAACGCCACTACCTCCAGCTTCGCGCGGGCGCGCGAGCAGATCGCCCGGCGCGCCGAGGAGATTACCTCCAGTCCTGAAGTGGCGCAGCGCGTGCGCGTCGAACTTGACAGGCTGCAAGCCTACTGGGTGCGCCAGGCTGCTACCGTTCCGGCATTGGGGTATAAGAAGAGGAACGATAGCAGAACGCTGGGCCTGTTACAAAGCCCGGAACAGGGCCGTTGGGAGCCGTTTACCTGCCTCAATTCGCTGCGCGATGTTGAGCCGGGCATCCACCTTATTCTCGATGAGCGCGGCCTGGGAGAGGAAGAACACGCATGATTAAGAAGTACGCGGTGGGCGATGTGCGCCCCAGCCAGCTTTTGCTCACCTATGGCGTGGGAGCCATCATCGATCTGCCCCATCTTTCGACGCTAATTATGGGCCTGGACGACTGGGACACCTCCAATATGCAGGAGATCAACGAGGAACGCCTTTTGCAGGCTCTGCAATCGACCCTGGGACCACAGCTCAAGCGCCTGCTCTCGCCACCGCACAGCCCCGATACGCCACAGGGGCCGTTTGACCCCGCCGCGCTTATCGGCGTGCCGGTGGCGACCTTCCCGCGCTGGATGGTCTGCCCGCGCTGCCACCTGCTGGCCCCGGTGGAGTCCGGCTACTTCGAGTTGAAGCCGCACCCTTTCCAGTCCGACCGCATCCGCTACGTGCATCACAACTGCTCCAAACAGCCGCAGGCGCTGCCCTCGCGCTTCATGATCGCCTGCGAGAACGGCCACCTCGATGATTTCCCTTACGCGCATTTCGTGCATGGAGATAAGCCCTGCAAGGCATCGTTGCGCTGGGTGGAGATGGGGGTATCGGGCGAGCCATCGGATATCTACATCAAGTGTGAGACCTGCGGCGTGTCACGCCCCATGTCCGATGCCTTCAGCAGCGCGGAGGAGCAGCGCTATCACCCCACCTGTCACGGTCGCCGCCCGCACCTGCGCGATTACCAGCAGCCGTGCGAGTATAAGGACAAGGCGCGTACTATTCTGCTGGCGGCTTCCAATACCTGGTTTCCGCTGATCTACAACACGCTCTCGATTCCGGCGGGAGTTGATACACTGGAACAGTTGGTTGAGGAACACTGGACTGTTTTGCAAGGGGCCGATAGCGTGCAGGATGTGGCCGCATTCCGCCGCATTCGCCTGCTCGAACGCCTGGGCGAATACGCGGATGAGGATATCTGGACGCGCGTGGAGGCCAAGAAGACTACCGGCAGCGCCAGCGCGCGCATCAGGCCATCCGACCTGAAGATTCCTGAGTGGGAGGTATTGAGCAATGCCGCCAGCGCGCCCAGGGCGACTGACTTCGAGGCCACGCCGGTAAGCGTACCCGATGGCTACAGCGATGTGCTGTCGCAGGTGGTGCTGGTCGAGCGCCTGCGCGAGGTCATGGCGATGACGGGCTTCACGCGCATCGAATCGCTGCGCGACTACGCCGAGGAAGAAGAGTTGCCCGGCGAACACATTATGCCGCTCTCGCGCAACGCGCTGCGCTGGGTACCCGCCGCCGAGGTGCGCGGCGAAGGCATCTTCCTGCAATTCCGCGAAGATGCTCTTGAACGCTGGCTGACGCGCCCCGCCGTCGCCAGGCTGCACAGCGCCCTCTACGAAGGCCATGTGCGCTGGCGCAAAGCGCGTCACATCCCACGACCAGAGGTAAACTATCCCGGCATCCGCTACGTACTGCTGCACACTTTCGCCCACGCCCTGATGCGCCAACTGACACTGGAGTGCGGCTATACGGCGGCCAGCATCCGCGAGCGTATCTATGCCCTGTCGCCTGACAGTGAGTACGGCCCCATGGCGGGCATCCTGCTCTACACCGCCGCGCCGGACAGCGAGGGGACGCTGGGTGGCCTGGTCAGCCTGGGCAGGCCCGATCAACTCGGCTGGCACATCGATGGCGCGCTGGAAGCGATGGAACATTGCGCCTCCGATCCTCTGTGTGCGGAACATAACTCTAAAAATGACCATACCCTGCACGAAGCAGCCTGCCACGCCTGCATGTTCATCCCCGAAACTTCGTGCGAGCGCGGCAACAAGTACCTGGACCGTTCCGTACTGGTGCGCACTGTCGAACGCGACGACCTGGCGTTTTTTCCGCGCAAGTGACCAGCTATAGAAATGATAGCTCTCGCTTCTTTTTATGACTTCCAGAGCCTGCGTACCAGCAAAATACACAGGAGTAGAGGACCACCGACCAGGATAATAGCTATGAATAATGGGCCGAGGATATGGCCGTATATGGGCCAGAAATGGTATTCTGCCAGATAGAGCGCGATAGTTGCCAGCACTATCAGCGTGGTAAATATCCCTACCATGATGTTTTCCCGGTCAGGTTCCCCTGACGGAGGTCCGATAGTCGGAAATGGGTTGGTGCCAAGAAGTTCGGCTCGTTGACACCAGGGACATTGGCTAAGCCCTTTCCTGTAAACATGCGATGAAGGATATTTTCGGCAAGCGACCAATTGTTTTTCTGCCTCTTCTAATACTTGATACCACCTCTGGGCAGTTGGTCTTTCTTTAGGATGTCTACTTCCCTCACTATGATGGTTTGTCCTGAAGCAGCTTATCATCAATCTTTGCACGTTTGGTGGAAGAATCTCGAATGGCAATGCATGTACAGGAGGGAAAAGGTGGTTTGTGTTTTTAGTAAACGGTAAAGCTAGAGGTTTGGCATAGGGGAAATTGCCCTGCTGGATATGCTGCGGGATGGTGGGTGGATTGGACTCTCCACGCCAGACGCCGCTAAAGGGGTGGCGACCCTCCATCAACAGAAGGAAGATCAGGATAGCCAGACTGAAGTCGTCACTATAGCGCTGGCGATCGACCTGGCTGAGATTTTTTCCCTGCAATTCGGGAGCAGTGAATTCCGGTTTGCCTACGGTGCAGCGATAAAATCCTCCCCCCGGTTTGGGTGCCTGCACAGAATCGCAATCGACAAGCGTCACTAATCCTGTATTGGTGAAAAGGAAGTTACTTTCGTTGATATCCCCTATTACATACCCTTTATCATGAAGCTCCTTCACGATAAAGGCTACATTATGGGCAATAAGCAGGAGATAATCCCAGGTCAAGGCCGCGATGGTTTTCAGACGAGTCTGCGGATTATATGCTACGAATAGAGGGTGATATTTGTGGGACTCGTCAATATAGATATAAGGCATGGTAAAGCCCACACATTGCTGATTGGCATTCATAATACAGGCTTTGGGCCAGGCAATGGAGGTATGCCCCAGGTCTCTTTCGGCTGTATCATGAGGAGGGTTAGAGATCATGGCCTGAATTTTGTCCGCTTTCTCTTTTGACGGCTTATGAAATATTTTGGCAACCGAGGAGGGATCATTACGAATTTTATAAATTGTCCCCTCTCCTCCACGCGCCAGTTCGGCCCCCAGACTAATATCGACATCTAATATCAGTTGCGCAACTTTTATCATGAGAACACCGCCAGCAAGAGAGTTTTATCGTCGTCAGTTCGATTATTTACTCGCTCCGAGCCGAGAAACTTGCGCAGTTCCTCTTCCGTGGCATCAGAGCTGGTTGCGAATTTGAAAAAAGGGAGAAAGAAAGCGGGATGAGCCGTATGTTCTGGATATGTGGTGGCAAGCAGCTCTAAGCCATCGGTCAGCAGGGCAATTCCCCTTAATCCGGCCCTCGGTTTAATATAGTACACTGCGTTCGAGAGGTAAGCAGGATCAGTTATAAAATCAGTTTCGTTGATATAATGTTGCGGGGGCCGCGCATATAACGATGCAACAGTGCCATCATCATAGTGCGCCACGGCAATGCCATCTCCCACCTGGGCAATGGCGATCCACTGCCGGGTGATAATGGTAATGAGCAAGGTCGTGGCAAAGTCGCGTAAAGAGAGACGATCGCTTTCTTGTTGACTGACGTATTCCTGTGGACCCTGTCCATTGTTAGCGGGTTCGGTTTGAAGAAGATTTTGAATTGCCAGGTGGGCCGCCTGGAGGAGATCTTTCAACAGGTTTTGCCACTGCTCGGGCTGTTCTAATTCCCTCTGCTTCGTGAGTGTTGCTTCGGCTTTCTCAATAGCTGCTCGCACTGCTGCTGCCGCTCCGCGCGCAGACTGCGAGGCCGAACCTGCGCCATCAGCTACGGCCAGCAAGAGGGTATTGTTATTGGTAATGCGGGCCAGGTGGGCATCGTCACAGCCGCGCCCTGCACGCAGATGGCTGGTGCCTGTAACCGATGCACCAAGAACGTGCCATGTCAAACCCGTTTCCTCCTTATATTTTCTCCAAAGCGTTCTTTGCTATATTTATACACTGACAGAGAGCCAGCTATCGGTTGGAGGAAGTGACGTTTTTTCACCGATTTGTGAAGCCGAGACGCGCTTCTGACTGTTTGAGAGCCAGAGGAACAGTTCCGCGAATTTCAAGCCCTGTAACATGAGCGGAGGACGAACCGAGATTTGAGAAAGTATCTCTATATTTGCACCCTCGCCGACCCCTACAGCGAAAAAGGTGACGCCTTTGGTTTTTTCTTCGCGCTGAACTCGTTGCGCGGCACCTTGCCATTGATCGTTTGGCGAGCCATCGGTGATGAGAAACATCCAGGGCCGATAATAGGGCGCGCCATTTTCGTTGTAGACAGCTTTGCGCTTTTGCAACAGATCGAGCGCGGTATTGAGGGCCGCTCCCATAGGTGTCATGCCTCCAGCGATCAGGGTGGGAGCCTGAACGGGGGCGACAACGTCGGGAGCTTCATACTCATCGCCCTCAACTGTGGTGCCAAGTGTAGTGAAATCCTGCGCAACATGTACACCGCCATGACCAAAGGTGATGATAGCGACCTCAACTCGCTCGCTGGCGAGTGCGTCGCGGCGAATATCCTGGTAAAACAGTTGCAGCCCCCGGTTCAACTCTTGAATCGGTGGGCCACTCATAGATGCGGATGTATCCAACACGAGAACGCAGGCACAGCGCGGCTGCCCATTATTAACAAACCCTACATCGGCAAATCTGTCTTCGGTGTTATCCATGTATTCCTCCAGACCGGAATTTCAGCGCTATCCTCTTGCACTCTTCACTTTTGAGAGGTCGTTGCAATGCATTGTACCTCATCCGTGCAAATTTTCAAAATACCCGATCAATTTGGTATTCACGTATAGTACGCCCCATCTATCCGAAAAGAGCCGCGTTATCCCTATTATTCTACTGGATAAAACGATAGTTTGACAGATAGTTGCTAATTAAAACCCGTTACCCAGGAAAAACTACCATCTATACAAAATCAAAGTTTATGTGTTATTATCATATAGAAGTACAACAATTGTCAATCTATCCGTTATTTTAGGTAATACCGTAGCGAGTAAGGCTCAAAGATGCAAAGCAGGTTGTTGATTCTGGCGATGGGGATAATGCTTGCGGTTACGCTGGCCTTCGGCACTGCCAGAGGGACACATAGAGTACCAGGAAACGAACAAGTATCGATGAAAGAAGGTGGGAGGTATGCAACGCTCGCAGAAGTATCGGTGTCAGTATTTTCTCTTTTCCTTGTGAGCTTTGAGGAGCAGCCATTAGCAGCAGATGAGGCAGAACATGATGCAGTAATCTGGATTTGCCTGTTTTGCTGCGTTCTCGCGTTGGTAATCGCTCTCTGGTATATGCGTAGAGGAACGTGAGTAGAAGAATATATTTGGGGATTGAGTATGAAGAAAATTATCTTAAGTATAGTGCTGGTTGTGCTGTCAGTAGCCATTTTGGGTACTCTTTTATATCTCACGATAGTGCCGAATCTAGCATCTATTATTAAGGTTTTAAGCGGAACTTCCGCCACAATAACAGCAATTGTAACAGCACACTTGACGGGGCTGTCTTCCAAAATGAAGAGATTTATAACAGGGTGGGACGATAATAAGTCAGAGATTGCTAAGATTAAAGATGATGCGACAAACATTGATGCTACAGTGAGAAGGCAGCAAGAGAAAAAAGCTCAAGCACTAAGAGATCAGCTGACGATGCTTGAAGCAGAATGTAGAAATATCCTCAAGGAAAATTTTAGAGATCCTAAACCCGCAATAACAGGCTATACTGCCAAAGTGAACGAGGACTATATTGATCAGCACTTTGCGAAGGATATTCCTAATCCTGTCGGAAGAGAGATGCATGACGCAGAATATTTGATACGTAGAGACCAAAGACAAACGGAGTATATTGTAAAAAGTAAGGCGGTTGTAATAAATAAAACCAACCAAAATGTCCTTATTATAGGAGATAAAGGCTCAGGAAAAACATTTTATCTGAAAAGGCTGGAATGGGAAGCGCTCTTCCAGGAAGAGGGAATTAAAGCTTTCCCCGGAGTAAAATACCCGATCTACGTTGATTTTCAGCAATTTGCTCGCTCACCATTTCTGCGCAAGCTCGAAGCGAGACAAAAAAAAGGGGATTTGCCGGAACGCCAGAGTGGAGTTAAGTCTCCTCTTTTGGGATATGTTATATACCAGTGGCGTAAGGATTCGGCCCATTACTTCCGGCAATATAACAAGGAAGCCCTGACAAGATTCATAGATGGGAAGCTGAGATCGGGTGAAGCCATTTTCTTATTGGATGGAATAGATATAATAGGGGATAAGAAAGATTTATTTAAAGCTTTATTGCAAAATATAAAGGTACTAAAGGGGAGCAGCTATACACGAGTCCCATTCATTGTAACGAGCCGGACCGGTACTTTTGACGATTCGTCATCCTATCAGTTGGGTGACTTTAATAATGTTTATATCCAGAATCTTCGCTTAATTGATATTCATGCCTTTATCAACAAAAGTACCGTCGGTGCTTTAGACACGCAGGCCAGAGATGCCCTCTGGAAACTCATCGAACGCAATATGCGTCTGCAGACTATAGCTGCAAAGCCCCTTGATCTGGCTCGTCTCTATAAAATGTACATGGATGCTAATAAGCCTTTTAGGAAGGGCGAATTTCTACAAAAACGCTTCAAGCTTTATGAAAGTAGCGTCAATAATTTGTTAAAAACTCAGGAAATTTATTCACGAAATGTTATCGTCAACTTTAGTCGTTCCCTCAAGGAAAGGATGTTTAAGCGTAACCTGTTCATATCCAATGCAGATCATTTACAAAACCTCCTTGCTCATGTAGCGTGGGATATGCATGAAGATAAGAAGTATGAGCTTTCAGAGGATGAATGGGAGAGGAGAATTGCGAAACATTTACCAAACAATAAAACTGGTGCTAACGAGTTAACCAATAAAAAAAGTGAGAGCAAAAAAATCCTTGCGCAGGTTTTAAAGCCCCAGGGCCTTTTGAGAAAAGGTTTCAAGGCAACGCCGGACATCTTTGGAGATATTGTTAGCAAACAGGTCTACCACTTCTCAAATATCGCTTTTCAGGAATATTTGGCTGTAAGGTATGCCTTAAATGTTGAAGATCACATTTCCAGAGACTTGAAAAACAAGGCTAACCATCCCTGGTGGGAAGAAATCTCCCTCTTGTTTTTATCGCAATTACCATCAAGTTCAGCAATCGATTGTTTAAAATTGATGTTCGGATCAGCAAACTCTGCTAATCAACCTGCCAATTTAAAGGATGAAATTTTTTGGAATACATCTCTCTTATTGGCTCGATGTTTTGAAATTGTTAAAGAAATAGACAGCCGCGGAGGTGCTGATCTGATAGATATGAGAGAGAAGATAATACTCCAATTATATGATATTATTTTTCATGCACCCTCCCTCTTCTGGTGGAAGCGAGCCTGCATCGCATTAGCTGAAATGAATGAACATGAATTGCTCTACCAAAAATGGAAAAATAGACATGAGAAAAATCCATATAGCAGTATGAAGAATTGGACTTTAAAAGATGAAGAACACTTTTCTTCTGTGTTGTTACATCTCGTGATCAGCCCTTCTGCAAATGCCCCAGCGCAAGCTCATATTGAAGAGCAATTTCGTAGGTTGCTTAAAGACCTGGATACTCTGAGCGGTGAAGATTTTAAGAAAGTGTTTCGAGATGAATTTGAATATAGAGGTGTAACACTCAGGCTCACTATATATGCCAGGTTGCAAATGCTGACAGCGTTATATGTTAGAGCCTTATATCATGATTCTCTGGTCACAACTTTCGCAAGTAACTTTCGTGATATGCTGACTGACTATAGGATTAATGATGTGGTGCGAGCTGGAATCGCCCATATTGTTGGATTATTATGTAATGAACAAACCATGCAAAAGTTAATTGACCTGTTGTATGAGGAGATTTCTGAGTATCTTCGATGGAATATAGTTGGCGCGTTGAGTACTCTGCATAACAGGTTAGGTGGATGCGATGAACTCTATTTACCTGATATATTTCAAGGATGGATTCGAGACGACAATGTGAGTGATCTTCAGGCGCTTCATATGGCGCTATTACTGGTTAGCAAAATGTATTATCATCTTCCGCATGAAGAATCATATTCGCCTATGACGTTTGAGTTAAATGGAAGGCCAAATCATGGTGGGGATTTTGAAAAGAAGGGGATAGATATGTTAAAAGATGCCAGGGAAACATTTCTTAAAGGTTATAGTAATTCTGTCAATAAACTTGTCGAAGAGCTTAAAAATTGTAATTTAAATAATAATGATTTTTCTTATTTCCTGGATTTGCTAAGTCACCTGGCTGAGTCTCCAGCTACGCTACATTATTTTGAGGGAAGAAATTTGAATGAAGACCTGGAAGATAAGAAGAACTATACAAATTGGCAGATTAAGTGGAATCAATCTATATGTGTTTAGTGCTAGTTCACAAAAGCGGTTCTCTATATGTCTGGCCTCAACGTAATTTGGTTGATGCCTGGTAAGTCACTCAGAGGATGATAGTCTATGCACATTGTCAGCATACTCAGTATTATTGTCAGCATGATTGCTGTCCCCATTTGTATATCCTTATACGTGCTTATCTCTCGAGGAGATAAGAAAAGACAATATCTTACTGCTATCGGTCTCCTGAACCTGGTAGTCAGCGTGTCTATGCTAATTATTGTCATAGCTACCTGGATAACCCCTACCCCTAATGATAGGCTTTCTAGTATTGTTATTCTTGCAGGTGTAGTGATTGTTAGCCTATTTATCCTGGGACAAGTATTCTTCCTGGTTTCTACTCGCCCATCTTTTCATCACCCACAAAATAAACAATCGCCTAAACTGTATATATCACAAAATTTGGAAGAACCAGAAAATTTAGATGACCTCGAGAGACGCTTTCGTAGGTATGACGATCTCGAGAGACGCTTTCGAGAGTATGTGGGAAAGAACTTCAGCAAAGTGCCTACAGTTTTATCAGAAATCAGTCGTGATATGAAAGATGTGTTTGTTCCTACAAAAGCATATGATAAACCACAGGAACAAAGGTCCATTGAAATTTTTACTGATCCACTCGATTTGCTTGATAAAGAATACGAACAATGGCTGCGTCGAAGCGAAAATGCGCGTGATCTCCTGGATATTCTTTCTCGAGAGAGCAGAAACTATTGTGTTCTTTTAGGAGAGCCAGGTATAGGTAAGACAACTTTTATGAAATATTTAGTATGGAGTGTTGCATCTACAAATAAACAGGATGACTTTGTCAATGAGCAAAAAATAGCGCCATTTAAACATCTGCTTCCTGTATATATCTCGCTTCATGAGTTTGCAACGTATCCCTCCGGAAACTTATTTGAGTTCATAGTATCCCTCTATAATACAGTGGAAGACATGGAAGGCAAATTTGGTGAGCTTTTTCAGAGTAAGCTTGTTTCAGGAGGAAAGGTATTGCTCCTTCTGGATGGACTTGATGAAGCATATACTGGTGCCAGGAGAGAGGAGGCCTTAAAAACGTATGACCAGGTTTGTCGATCAATATCTGAGTTTGCCGAAGGTTACAATAAGACAGAACTCCATCTTATCGTTACATCCCGCAAAGCAAGTTATAAAAATGGTATCCCACTTTTAGTGAGCGAGAGCGAAGAATTTAAAACTTTAGAGATGTCTGGTTTCCTTCCAAATGATGTGGAGCAATTTATTACTAATGAATTCGACTTACAATCCGTACCACAAGGAGCTAATAAATTAATTACGCTGCTACAGCGTGATCAACGCTTGCGTGAGATGTCGACAAATCCATTGCTTTTAACTGTTATTACAAAGCTTTTCCTCAAGAGCGGTCATATAACAGCAAATCGATCAGAATTGTATAAAAAATGCGTTGATTATTATTTAGCAAATTGGGATCGTATTAGAGCGGTTGAACGCTTTAATGACTTTTCTGAAGAGCTTAAAGATACGCTTCTCGAAGAGTTGGCATGGAGGTACCATGGCCGCCGACAACATGTTTTTGAGGAGAGCGACCTTCGAGCAGTAATAGAAGATGTATTAAAGAAAGATAAGAGTATTAAACCAGGTGGATTTATAAAAACCCGATCTGATCGTGACCGCCTTGTTACTGACCGTGTATTATATGAGATCATTGCTAATAGCGGATTATTAACAAAAACCGGTATATCGTCTTATGGTTTTACTCTGTTTGTATTTCAGGAATATTTTGCGTCTCGCTATGTGCTAAATAG
>JBOGTO010000549.1:0-5156 GCA_050695155.1 Ktedonobacteraceae bacterium | reverse complement strand
GCACACATACTCCTCCTTATTCTCTATTGCTTACTGGCTATACTGGAAATGAGCAAGTCTATTGTGTATTTCGTAAGCAAGAGGAACTCATCTATGCAATCCGATCAACCTGGAGAGCCAGCGCTGGCAAACGGGCCAGTGGCGCATATCCCGCGTTCGCGTCCCGGCGCGCGCGCCACCATGCGTGTCACAAATCGCTATACCATGCCCCCACTCATGCCGCGCGCGCCGCAAAATTCTTCCTTTTCCTGGGATGCGCAAGGTCAGGGGTTGGCGGCATCGTCTTCTCATTGTATGGAGCCGCTTTCGCCTGTGGAAGAAGATGCATGGTTAAATGATATGCCGCCATCATACCGCCCGAACAATTCGCCAGATCGGGTGAGAGCGGAGGCTGGGATGAATGCAAGAACCGATGCGAGCGCAGGAGCCGATGCGAGCGCGGAGAACAGGGCGACCGCAAGGGTCGCCCCTACTATACATACGTCTGATGCCGGTAATCCCTTGCCCGGACACCGGCTATGGTCGGTAGGTCGGCGATTGAGCGAGCGAGTTTGTCAGGAGTTGGCGCGTAGGCAGGTAGTGGTTGAGGGGAACGATGCGGAGACGGTCGAGCAGGCGCGAGAATGCGCTGTGGATATACTCCGCGCTGAACCTGCGCTGGCAAGTCAAGTTTATAATTTGGCCGAGGCTGAACAAGTCATACAGGTGATGCTAGACGAGGTAGCGGGGTTTGGTCCGCTTGCTGCTCTTTGGCGTGAAGATGCTGTGACCGAAATCATGGCGGTTGGTCCGCGCCTCACCATTATTGAGCGTGACGGTGATATGCAGGAAGCGCCCTATCATTTTGAAGATGAGCAGCATATGCTGCGCATTGTGGGCAATATCCTGCGGGGCGCGGAACGCGCGTTTGATCCGTCCATCGTGATTACCAATGCGCGTTTGCCCGATAGCACCTTTGTAAATATCGTCATGCCACCCGCTGCGGTTAAGGGGCCAACGCTCACGCTGCGCAAGCGCAGGAAGGATGTATCCACGCTGGCGGAACTGGTCAAACTTGAAACGTTATCAGAGCCGATGGCGCATTTCTTGCATATGAGTGTTGAGGCGCGTCTGAACATCGTTATCTGCGGAGGGCTGCGTTCCGGGCGCACAACGCTGCTAAATGCGCTGGCTGCGTGTATTCCCGATGCCGAACGCATTGTTACGCTTGAAGACGTAGCGGAACTTCAACTTCCACAGAAGCAGATTGTTTCGCTTGAAGCGCGCTTGATGACATCTGAAAATAGCGAGCGCGGGAATAGCAGCAGTATGCGCGAGTTGTTATTGTGCGCCTTGCGTTTGCGACCGGAGCGCATCATCCTGGGGGATTGCTGGAATGATGACGCGGGTATCCTGCTCTCGGCGCTGCATACAGGCTACAATGGTTCGCTTTTTGCCATGTATGCCAACGGTTTGCAGGATTGCCTGGGTCGGCTGGAGATGATGTGGCTGGCGAGCAGGTCTGCCACGCCTGTATCCATCACACGGGAGCAGGTGGCGCGCGCCGTTCACCTGGTAATCCATATAGGGCGGCTATCGAATGGAGCGCGTAAAGTGCTGAATATCGCGCAGGTGCAGGGAGTGCAAGGAAATAAGATCAAGGCGCGTAGCATTTTTTATTTTCGAGAAAACAGCGACGGCCAGGGAATATTCGAGGCAGGCAGCTCTGTGTCGGCTTGCCTGGCCGAGTTGCGCCGATCTATTCCGCCAGTTCGCGCCTGAACTCGTCCAGGTAGACGCGCATAAAGGCGGTGCGCTGTTCCGCCAGTTTGCGACCTGTCGCGGTTGACATACCCTCGCCCAGTTTGAGCAACTTACGAAAAAAGTGGTCAAGCATGTAGCGGCCATCATCCGGCGTATGTTGTTCGGCGAAAGGATCGTCGGGGTGATAGCAAAGCGTTTCCGGCGTGCGCCGCACTGCGCCGGTAATTGCCCAACGCATGACGCCGATTGCTCCCAGACCATCCAGTCGATCCGCGTCGCGCACAATATAAGCTTCCAGTGTGTGAGGCTGCACGCCCCGGCTAAAACTATGCGCGACGATGGCATGAAGAATAGCTTCCCGCGTCTCTGGCGCGATTTGTCGCCGCTGGCATAGCTCTTGAGCTTCACTCACTGATAAGTCGGCGTGGTGTTGCCCCTGCTCATGCGACACACGACCTAGATCATGCAGCAGAGCCGCCATACCGGTGATAAAACGATCCGCGCCTTCCTGTTCCGCCATATGCATAGCGAGATGATAGACGCGCTGGATATGTTCCCAGCCGTGCGCGGGATCATCAAACTGCTTGAAACGCTCCTGCACCTCGTCATACACCTGTGACAATATCTGTGATTCTTCAATGTTTGTTCGCATTATTAAAAAATCCCCCACATGAGTGATGCTTAACGCCGCCCGGTTGCTCATACTATTCTATATGGCCCGTATCATTAAAGCACATGCAGAAGTGATACACCAGAGAAGGCATGGCAATTGTACATATTGGTAGGAGTCAATCGTGCAATACAACCCGGCAGGCGAGACGCAGCGCATAGCGGTTGCTATCGATACACAACACGATACGAAGACGTTTGACTTTGCGAGCGTAGATACGCTTGAGGTAGAACGAGACCTACTTGACGGGCGCAGGCAAACGGCGGTCATCAGTATATTGCTGGTGGACGATCATGCTTTGATGCGCGAAGGGCTGCGCCAGTTGCTCGAATGTGAGGATGATATGCGCGTGGTGGCGGAAGCTGTGAACGGGCTTGAGGCTATGCGGCAGGCGCGCAAACTGCGACCCGATGTGGTGTTGATGGACATCAGTATGCCGGTTGTCGATGGCCTGGCCGTCACGCGACAGCTTACAAGTGAATACCCATCGATGGCTGTTATCATGCTGACCATGTTTCGCCAGCAGCAGCAGGTTTTACAGGCCATGCTCAACGGAGCCAGAGGCTATCTGCTCAAAAGCGCCTCGTCACGGGAAGTTGCGCAGGCCATCCGCAAGGTGCATGAGGGCGGAATACTGATCGAGCCGGGAGCAACTGGCACGCTTGTCAACGAGTATCGCCGCCTGTCCGACCTGTCCTCCGATAGCCTATCCACTCACCCATCCGTGCGCGCGCTCACCGCGCGCGAGATCGAAATTGTGCGCTATGTGGCCGCAGGCATGAGCAACAAAGAAATTGCCTCCAAACTGATCTATTCAGAAAAGACCGTCAAGAACTACCTGTCCATCATCTTCCAGAAACTGGGCATCCGCGACCGCACCCAGGCCGCTATCTTCGCCTTCCGCCATGGGCTGATCCCCGACGAGGATGTATAAAAGCAGGCGCAACCTATTAAATTTATCTATGCTAATAAAGGCTAAGTAAGGTTGACCTTTACCAATTTACCCTGTACAATAGCCGCCTGATATATACTCAGCAGTACATAAAGGGAGAAGGTAATGGGACTATTTGGACCTAAAAGCAACAAAAAAGCGATAGGTGAGCGGAGTCAGGCTATTATCATGTACAAACTCTTGGAGGCTGGTTACAACATTCTTACTCCTTATGGAGACAACACACGATATGATCTAGTGATCGAAGATGCTGATGGGAAGTTCTGGCGAGTGCAATGTAAGACAGCCTGGCTCGAGTCGGATGGGAACACCCTCCGTTTTGCAGTGGCTAGCCTCACCTATCATACGAAGGCAGGAAGAACGAGTCATGGGCGTCAGGATTATCATGGACAGGTGGACTACTTTGCCGTGTACTCTCCTGATACAGACAAAGTATATTTAGTTCCGATCGGCCATGTGGGGAAGACGGAGATGAAACTGCGGCTAGTTGCGCCAAAGAATACAAATCAGTGGGGTGTGAAGATGGCTGCTGATTACGAGTTGTAGTGAGGGTGGTGGGACTCGAACCCACGGCTCTCGACTTAAAAGGTCGGTACTCTACCACTGAGTTACACCCCCGCGCCACTAATGTATCATGCCTGTCAAGCCAGTGAAACCTTGTAATTAGCCATACGTGCCGGAGATTCTTCGCTGCGCTCAGAATGACAGGCCCCGGGATTGTCATTCCTTGCAGGCGACCGCCTGGGGAGGTCTGGAAGAATCTCCGGTTGCTTATTGGAAGTCACCAGAGTGAAACTGGCTGTATACGATTCGTGACTTTGAATCGTGCTAGCCTCAAGGATGATTTCTGGCACGTTTTCGGCAGAGATTGATCTTGCTTGTTGAAATAGAACATGATACACTACTTTGTGTACAGCTTGCTGAGTTAATGGCAAGCTCCATTTTTGAGCGGGTGGTGGTAAAGTAGCAAGGTGAACCTGGACACGCTTCACAATCGTAGCACAGGTAAGAAATACGGGAGGAGGCAAGTTCTCTCCGGCCAATCAGTCGGGGGATGAGCCGAGTATTGTGGGAAAACAAATACTGATTGTTGACGACAAAAGCGAGTTGCTGCACCTGATGCGCCGCGTCCTGGAGGACGAACAGTACCAGGTAGCTATTCATCAAGACGGCAGGGAAGCTTACGCGGTAGTGAAAGCGGCTCTCCCGGATTTGCTGATTCTTGACCTGGTGTTGGGCAATATCTCCGGGAAAGAGGTACTCAAGCAGTTAAAGGATGATCCTGTCACTGCCGAGATTCCCGTCATCGTTTATACGGCGGCGGTACTCGAAGCGGAAGAAGTGAACAGGCTCATCACCAGCGATTCTGTCTATTATCAAAGGGTGAGCCTACTACAAAAACCCTTTGAGTTACAGGACCTGCTCGACATGGTAGCGCAGGTCGTAAACGAACCTGTGAGCTAGCGCCGCTTTGCATAGTATTTTCGAAGGGAGAGCAGACGATGAAATTTCTATTTGGTTTACTGGTAGGCTTCGGATTGGGTATAGCTGCCGGACTGCTGCTGGCCCCCCAGTCGGGAGAGGATACGCGCAGCTTGCTCGGCGAGCAGGGCATCACCCTGCGCGACCGCACGGGCGGTCTGAGCGAGGAACTGCGCACTCGCGCCACCGAGGCTCTATCTCAGGGCCGAGAACTGTACCAGCGCACGCGCAGCGAGCTAACCGATACCTACAACAAAGCTCGCTCAGGCGAACTGTAAAAAATTATTCAAGAGAAGAGGAGCTATGTCT
>JBOGTO010000548.1:0-4840 GCA_050695155.1 Ktedonobacteraceae bacterium | reverse complement strand
TCTTATTGATACTGTCCTTGTAGGTTCGAAGAGCCGTCAAGTGAGCGGTCAGCGGATTTATCTGCCGCAATCTTTAGGAATAAATATAGGGGATCTTCAACTGCTTCCAGAGGTAGAGCAGGTCATTGACAGATACAGCTGGTATATCTTATGTCTTCCTCAAATACTAATTCGTATCTTATCGTTGGTAACATTGGAAGAGGGCCTGACTATAAAGGAGATAGTAGAGTCGGGTTACAAGCCAGGTCTAAATATGGATGATTATGAAATGATTGGCAACCCGTGAAGAGCTTCTTCTATACATTTTCTGTCACAAAATAATGCCAGGTTAATTACCAGTCGGCAACTCCTTTTTACTCTACCTCATCCTCAAATATGTTAGAGCCAGCGCCTTTTTTATTCATATTCATAATCATTACTGGCTGACAAAGTCTCTGCCTGCCCATTTTCAACAAAATCCAGGCTCTCGTGCAGCCAGCGCAGGTAGGTTTTCTCAAATTCGATGGCAAAATGGGCGATTAAGGCTAGATAGGGGTCATCTTCGCTTGCGGTGGTGTAGGGGTTGGGGCGTTTGTTAGGTTGCTGGAATGCGCCGCGTGGTGGGATAACGAGGGAGTTCTGGCGATACTGGCGCAGGCGCGATTCGTGATTGGCGATGGCTGCGCGTAAATTTTGAGCAAGGTCGCCAGGAGCGGCGAAGGTGCCAAAGAGAACTTTGAGTAGTAATTCATCGCGCAGTTGGAAAACCTCTGGTGGCTGCGCTTGCCATTGGCGCAGCGCGTCATTGCCCTTTGCAGTGATAGAGTAGACTTTACGGTCGGGGCGTGATTCTTGCTCCTCACGCTGCATAGTTACCCAGTCCAGGTCTTTCATGCGGCGCAACTCTTTGTAGATTTGACTGTGCGCCGCTCCCCACATTGGCGTGAGTGTATGATCGAACAGGTGCTTGATGTCGTAGCCGGATAATGGCCCCCAGTAGGCCAGCAGGCCCAGGATACCGTAGGTGATTGGATAGGCTTCGGGTCGCTCCGCTTCCATAATTTTCCCTTTATTCTTTATGCTGTCAAGTCATATTAGCTCTTGACATAAGCTATTATAGCATGGTATTCTTTTCATAGGAATATGACTTCAAGCTATATGATAGGAAGGTAGATATAACCATGCGAGAGATTCATGTAAAGGCCGAGGCTGTTCTCGATGCGCGGCCAGAAGATGTGTATGCCGCTATTGCTGATTATCGGAACGGACACCCAAACATCATTCCAAAAGTGTTTTTTTCTGATCTCCAGGTTGAGCAAGGGGGCTATGGCGCTGGTACCATCATTCGCTTCAAAGCCGGGGCGCTGGGAGCGGTAAAAAGTTTTCGCCAGCGCGTGACTGAGCCGGAACCAGGCAGAGTATTGGTAGAGCAGGATATTGATCCACCGCAAAATATCACAACGACTTTTACCGTAATTCCTGTTGAGAATGAGCGGAAGGCACATGTAAAAATTGCGACGACGATGAAACCGTCTGCTGGATTGGCGGGGATGGTTGAACGCCTGGTCGTTCCAAAGATGAACGCGCGCGTGTATCGCAAGGAACTGAGGATGCTTGAAGCATTTGCGCAGAGAGGAAATGTGCAGGTAGGCTAGTACGGAAGTGGGATGTTTGAGTACACCGTCACTTCTGTACTAGCTTACCTGCGCTTATAACTCGCGTGATGTTTGGTCGATCTGGCGAAATTCTTCTTCGGTGAGACGCCAGCCAGTGGTGGCGGCGTTGTCGGTGGCCTGGTGCTGGTTTTTCGCGCCGGGGATGGGGATGATGTGATCGTCTTTTGTTAGCAGCCAGTTGAGGGCGACCTGGGCGGTAGTTTTGTCGCGCGTTTGAGCGATGTTTTCCATCGTTCGGATGAGGGGTTCGATCTTGCCCAGGGCCGATGTGCGGTAAGCGCGCATGAAACGGCGCATTCCGGTTATGCTGATTGGCCGTCCGGCACGATATTTGCCCGTCAGGAGACCCTGTTGCAGGGGGCTGTAGGCGATGAGGGCTACGTCGAGTTCGCGGCAGGCGTCCAGGACGCCGTTTTCTTCGGGTTTGCGATGCAAGAGGCTGTAATGGACCTGATTCGAGGCTAGAGGAATGTCGTAGCGCGCCAATCTCGCGTGCGCTTCTTTCATTTGCTTCACAGTATAATTGCTGACGCCGACGGCGCGAATCTTGCCCGCGTTAAAAGCTCTCGCCATCATATCCATCAAAGCGGTTTCGTTGAGGAGGGTATAGGGAAAGTGAATCTGGTAAAGATCAATGGATTGCACTCCCAGGCGCGCAAGGCTGGCATCAAGGGCGTCGAGCAGTTTAGATGCTGAAAGCCGGTTGGGCAAAGGCGCGAATTTGCTGGCGATGATGACAGGACGATCATCTTCTCGCATACATTCACCCAGGATGCGCTCGGATGCGCCATTGCCATAGATTTCCGCTGTATCAAAAAAATTGAGGCCAGCATCCAGACATGCCCTGTACGCCTGGCTAATATCGGTGCGTGTGTGCGTTGTACCATAGCCCCAGGTGCTTTTATCGCCCCAACTCCAGACGCCTACGCCGAGCGCGGGAACGACGATGCCCGATTTCCCCAGTTGCCGTTGATCTAACTGTATCATTGCTTGTCCTTTTTTATACCGATGATTGCGAACCGCTTCGCGGTTCGCAAAAAGAAGAAAAAGGTGTCTGCGGGCGAGTCGCCCGCAGACACCTTTTTCTTCAACCCGCCGCTGCAAGCGGCAGGATAGTAAACATCCTGCTAGAATCATAGCACAGCTAAGCATCCTGTTAAATTATGCAGGGTAGAAACTGGTAAAATAACCGATGTGTATTGGGCGGCTTTTGGATATAGTTTAGACACGGGTTCCACCGATTCTTTCACTATTCCTTTGTAACCTGAAGGACAAACTCATGGAACAAACAACAAGCACGAATGATACAAGTCTCTTGCGCCAGCTTTCTAACCAGATGGCTGATGCTGTCGAGCACGTCGCGCCGTCAATTGTACTCGTCAATGGGCGCGAACGACAGCCTGCGAGCGGCGTGGTGTACGCGCCTGAGCTGGTGTTGACGACAGATCATGTTTTGCAGCAAGAAGAGATTACGATAGAAACTCACGATAAGCGCAAATTGGCCGCGCGAGTAGTGGGGCGCGATGCCGCAAGCGACCTGGCGGTGCTGCGCGTGGCCGGTCTGGAACTGGATGCGGCAAGCGCATCAACAGAGAACGCGCGCGTTGGACAGTTGATTATGGCGGTGGGACGCACCAACGAAGAGGGGCCAATGGCTAGTTCGGGCGTGGTAAGCGCCATCGGCGGGCCATTGCGCACCGGCAAAGGAGCGCTGCTCGAACGCTACCTGCGCACCGATGCCATTCCCTATCCCGGCTTCTCAGGCGGCGCGTTGATCGACATGCAGGGGCATGTGCTGGGCGTACTGACAACCGGACTGGTACAAAGTCTTACGCTGGCAATCCCTATGGAGGTCGCCGTTACTATTGCTGAAACGCTGGTTCAACAGGGACATATCAAGCGCGGCTTCCTGGGCATCAGTAGCCAACTGGTAGAGCTGCCAGCCGCGCAACGCCCTGCCGGCACGCAAGAGTATGGGCTGCTCATCGTCAAGGTCGATGAGAACAGCCCGGCGCAACAGGGAGGCATTTTGCTCGGCGACATTCTGGTCAAGCTCGATGGTCACGCCGTGCGCGACTCGGAAGATTTGCAAGTCGTGCTGGCAGGCGGTCGCGCGGGCAAAACCGTGCCTATCGAAGTGGTCCGGGGAGACAAGCTGCATACGCTCTCGGTGACAATCGGACAGCGCCAGTAGACAGGTAAAAACCAATGACACAAATTACACCATTTTCGACAAATTCATCGCTGCCGCTGCTCGATGTTTTTACATCTTCGCTGGTTGGGATCTTTGATGCCGCGAAGCCTGCTATTGTGCAGGTGCGAACGGAGGGGCGAGGAGGCGGAACGGGCATTCTTATCAACGAAGATGGCCGCTTGCTGACGAACAACCACGTCGTGGCGCGTGACGACGCAAAGGTGGAAGTGCTGCTCGCGGACGGGCGCAGCTTCCCGGCGATTGTGCTACAGCGCAATCCCCGGCTTGACCTGGCGCTACTGAAGATCGAGGGGGACAATCTGAAAACGTTGTCTCTTGGTGATTCGACGAAGCTGCGCGTGGGCGAGTGGGTGTTTGCCATCGGCCATCCCTGGGGACAACGCTGGGTAGTCACGGCGGGTATCATGAGTACTATGCGCACGGCAAAGCTGGCGGATGATCTGACAACGCACTACATTCAATCGGATGTAGGGCTGGCTCCGGGCAATTCCGGTGGTCCGTTGCTGAATGCAGACGGCCAGGTGGTGGGCATCAATGCTATGATCTTTGGCGGCGATTTATCGGTCGCCATTCCGAGCAGCGTGGTAAGCGGCTGGCTGGCGGAACTGCCCGCGCGCCGCGTCACACTGGGCATTGAGATACTGGCGGTGGAACTGCCCGCCGCTCTAAGTTCAGTAGCCGCTCAAGCATCGGGCGTGATGGTGGTTGGCATACGACCAGAACGTCAGGCCAGGCATAGCGATCTGTTCATCGGCGACATCTTGCTAGAAGTGGCAGGCAAAGCAGTGAAGGGCAATGCCGCCCTGCTCGAAACGCTGGCAGCCAGCCAGGAAAACGAACGCCTGGCAGTCAAGCTGCTGCGCGGCGGTGCAATCGTGGAGACAGAGATAGCAACACTGTTGCTGGAGCGAAAGAAGTAAAATGTCTCCAACAGGCGCGACAGGGCCACAAGAGGAGCGCGCTCCTCTTG
>JBOGTO010000547.1:0-11851 GCA_050695155.1 Ktedonobacteraceae bacterium | reverse complement strand
GGGAGGGGACGCCCTGTGTTGGGATTGTGAAAATGAATAATGGACGATGCCAGGACGGCGGGCGACGCAAGCGTCCCCTCCCCGCTTCCACCCTACCCCCGCCCCTACGATTCTCGATGAGCTAATTTATTGAGGACGTTTCTCTTTTCTCATGTGTGCGGCGACAGTGGAAAGGATGGCATAGCGATGTTCTTTCTCTCTCACCTTTTCAAGTATGGTGAGCGAATTAGACCAGCACCGCGTCGCGGTCGCCTACCAGTTTTTGAATCTCGCGCAGTCGTTGCTCGGCCAGTTCCACATTTTCGAGCGCCTGAGCCAGGATGCGCTCCTCAATGGAGGCATAGGTTTCGGCTATTTCGGGATCAATAGAGCCGCCGATTAGCTCTAGTGCGCGATTTAATTTGGTATCCAGTGTTGCATTTGTGGCTGCCATGACATTCCCTCATTTGTACTGCAAAAGTCTTGACCAGGACGACTTCGACGAGACTATCTACGCAAACGGTACAGACGATATCAGGATTGATCGCGCTCTTCCTGTTACTGCACTTTCAATTAAGTATACGTTGGCAAATGGCAATTGGTTACACCAGTATGAACGTCAGTACAGTACAGTTTTTTCAGCATCTATCCTTATAATACAGGATACACTCAACAATTCAAAACAAATAAACCATCATTCCTATTCCCGGCACACCGGGTACTACCGACCTCAACCTATGTCGAGGATAACATGATGAATGTTGACGACCGAAGAGGGGAATCTGTTCGTCTCCGTCCCTTGTCCCTGATGAATTTTGACAACCAAGATCGGTAGTGACCTGTCATTCTGAGCGAAGCGAAGAATCTCCGTATGGCGGACGAGATTCTTCGCTTCGCTCAGAATGACATTACCGATCAAAGTCGGTAATGTTCATCAGGACGGAGACAGGCGCATTACGTTCATCGGTTGGAAAAATTCATCAATCCAACCTGCTTATTTGACGTTTACAACGAGGTTCATGTTAATATGAACGCTGCAAAAGATGTGGTATGTTCCTGCCGTGTTAAATGGCCCGATATCCTTTTGCCCGCCGCTGATGTTGACATCAGAAACAGTGGGCGCGCCTGGCTCTTTGGTTGTTACCTGGTTGCCGCTGCTATCCCACATGCCGTTGCTGATAATATGCAGCACCTGCACATCATCGATCAGTGTCAACATCGAGCCTTTGGTGATATTGGCGCATTTCTGCACAAAGTCGCTGCTCGACATATGAACCGACGTGCCAGCGCAACCCCCTGACCCCCCTCCGCCATTCGTGGCAGTCGGTGTGCTGCCGCCGGTATTTGCTTCGGGCGTACCCGGCCTGGCGCAGGCGACCAACAGGACGCTGCCGAGCGCTACAACGGCGAGTAAGATGCCTACAATACGAAAAAGTTTGCTATGCATGGCTTTATTTCCTCTCACGCAATCAGTTCTGTGGTTGTTTCCTGCATAATACACACGCAATAGCTAACTCGGAGCTTCGAAATAAAGTAGGGTTGTTGCTAGTGCGCCATTATGTTCAGACCAACAATCAATACTATTGTAGCTCATACTATACGAGCGGATGCAAGTAGAGCAAATCAGGTACCTGCCTTATATTGTGTCGGGTAGGTACCTGATTCCCCGCGCAACCGGTGGTATGCGCCGTGCGTATATAAGCTAGAAAGACCTTTACGCAACATACATTTCTAAGGACTAGCGGCGATGAAATCAATTACAGGCCAATACGAATGTGTTCACGGCTCAGGCCTGGGACTCGACTACTTTACTTCCCATATTGATCGCCTGATATTACAGGCCAATGGGCGCTTTAGCCTTGTTGTTCAGGAAAAAAGTCGCATCGGCCACGCGGCTAAGTCACTATTAAGCGGGCAGCAGGTTGATATGAACGCGCCAGAAATCCGGCGCGAGGGCAGATATTCCTCTCAAGGAAACATCGTCACGTTCTTTTTCGACGATGGTACGCAGGAGCAGGGACAGCTTGCCCCCGATGGCGGCGTCCAGATCGGCAGCAATTTCTTCGAGAAGGTGTCGGACTCGACGCTTCTTCCGCCCACCCATCGTTTGAAAAGCAATATGGAAGACATCGCCAAAGGACTCAAAATCGCGGGAGCCATCGGCGGCACGGCCATCAAAGCCGTGAAAACTATCCAGGACAGCATCCAGACCACGCAGGGGCCGCGCTCAACGTCTGCTTCTAATCCTCCCTCGCAAGGGACCAATCAGGCGCCTCCCAGCTATCAACCTCCTCAATATTCACCCCCTGCTCAACCTGCTCCGACCGCGACAGCAGGACAGGGGCAGAATATAGAAACGCTCTACTGCGACCAGTGCGGAAACCCGGTGCGCCCCGGCAAGCTCTACTGCAACCATTGTGGAGCGCGGTTGCCTTAACCATATCGAGGAGCGAAAAAAGTCACTCATACATAACTAACTCTGGTTGCTCTCCCGCAATCTCGCGCACCCTCTTAGACTGCTTGAACGTGCCATATTGCACCGGCATCTGTACCTTTGCCCCTTTCAGCAAGTCGGCAATCGTCAGAATCTGTATCTTTGGATAATCGCTATTCCACCCTGGCGAATGGTAGATGCCCGCGCTGACTGCCTCGGTAAGCATGTCCCGGCCGGGTGGTTCCAGCGTAATAAACACACCAATAGCCGCATTTTCGCGCTGCACCGTGCCGACCAGATCGCGCACATCGCCAGATTTGACATGCCCCGATTTCACCTGCACAAGCACGCGCTTTGACTTGTCGCGCGCATCGTCGATAAAGCTGATAACTCCATCTATGCCCTTATCGCTGCCCTTCTTCCCTGTCTTGCTGCCTTCCTGACCGCCGAGCGGTTTAGCTCGCACAAGCGACAAGGCCCACCATTGGAACTGATAGCGATCATCCCGCGCCAATTGCTTAGCCGCTCCAATATCCTGCGGCTCGCCAACAACTTTGAACTTGCCATCAGGGAACATTTCCTGCAAACGGTATTTCTGGAGGGCAATGCTGAGATGTGTAATATCAATACCTATCCACTTGCGCCCCAATTTTTGCGCAGCGACAATGGCTGTGCCGCAACCGCAAAACGGGTCCAAAATAACGTCGCCAGGATTGCTACTGGCCTGGATGATACGCTCTAAAAGAGCAAGGGGCTTTTGCGTAGGATAGCCAAGCTTTTCTCTTGATTGCGCGGATAGCGGAGGAATATCGGTGATGATAGATTGAGCAGCCACGCCCTGCATTTCATCGAGGTATCGTTTGTAGCGCGGTACTCCACCCTCTTTTTCGGGCCAGTAAATACGCCCTTCTTTGTCCAGTTCTTCTAACCTTTCAACTGTATATTTCCAATGGTTTCCACGAGCTTTGGGATCAATCCCACGCCAGGGCTGGCCTGAAGAACCATTTCGAGTTCCTGACGCCATAAGATCACTCAAAGTAAATCGGCGGCCCGTTTCCTTCTCAATATTACGATAGAAGCTCTTAGTGTACTCTTTGTCATAGGAGGAATATTGGGTATTCCAGGTGAATATATTAGATTTGCTATAAAATAAAATGGTATCGTGAATATGGTTCCACTTATGAGAATCGCTTCTGGCGCTGGTGCGTTTCCAGATAATTTCGTTACGAAATTGGTCGGGACCAAAGATGGTGTCAAGGATGATCTTTAAATAATGACTTGCCGTTGGGTCGCAATGCAAATAGAGGCTACCGCTAGATTTGAGAACGCGATGCAGTTCAAAGAGTCGCGCGGCCATCATGACGAGGTAGGCCATCATTTGATTGGTGCCTATGAAGTCATGGAGAGCTTCAATCATCCTGGTTATGTGATCGGGAGCCAGTTTGCGTAACTCGTCGTAGGTATGTTGCGCGGTTTCGTTCCAGTGCCAGGTATCCTCGAATGCCACGATTTGCGCTTCGCTGTCGGTACCCCTTTCATCTTTGAAGAGGACGTTATAGTTGCGGTTGGAGTTGAAAGGCGGGTCAAGGTAGATCAGGTCAACGCTTTCGTCGGGAATGTACTCGCGCAGGACTTTCAGATTATCGCCATAAAACAGGGTATTCTCTGTGATGGGTCTGGGGGACATAGCAAGCTCCCTCACTCTCCATATGTTGTTAGTAGTTCAGAATTGCTGGCCGTATCATAACATAGAAAAGCTCTGCTAGCTATCCACCTGGGCTATCTTTACAACTTCTATTGCTGACTTTCGTATGTCTGTAGGGACAATGGGCGGATGCAGGACCGTTTGTTTGCCGGAACAGCAACGCATCCGAATAAATTGGGAGGTTGTTCCATGAACAGTTTTAACGGACACTATGATACCCTTGTGCAGGTTGAGCGAGTTTCTAAAACCATCGTCAACAAATCGAATATAACCACAATTCTTGACTCCATCTCTTTTAGCATTCCCAGAGGTAGCCTGTTCGCCATCAACGGGCCATCGGGCAGCGGCAAATCTACGCTGCTCAATATGCTGACGGGCATTGACCGGCCTTCGAGCGGGCGTATCTTCTTTGACGGCGAAGAGATCCGCAAGATGAGCGAGAACAAGCTGGCGAAATGGCGCGGTCGAAATGTAGGCATCGTCTTCCAATTCTTTCAACTGCTGCCCACATTGACCGCGCAGGAGAATGTCTTGCTGGCGCTGGAGCTTGGCGGAATGCTGTCCCGCGCGCGCTGGCGCGAACGCGCAATGGAATGTCTTGACCTGGTCGAGTTGTCCAGTTACGCGAAACGCCTGCCGACTGAGCTTTCCGGCGGGCAACAACAGCGTGTCGCTATTGCGCGCGCCCTGGCTAACGATCCCGCCGCGCTGATTGCTGACGAACCGACGGGCAATCTGGACTCGAAAACCGCCTTGCAGGTGTTTGGTCTGCTGGAAGAACTGACGCGCCTCGGCAAAACCGTTATTTATGTGACGCATGACCGCGACTTGGCGGCGCGCGCGACCCAACGTGTCGATCTACTCGACGGGCGAGTTGTCACTGCTAGTGGCGCGTTGCGTTAGTATTGCGAAGTCAGAAAGGTCATGGAGCTTTCGTTATGCGAGCAATTACTAGCAAAGTGTTCAAAGACATCTTTCATCGCAAACTGCGCACAACGCTGACTATCGTGGGTATTGCCATCGGCATTCTGGGCCTATCGGCCATCAATATTGCCTCGAGCCAGATTCGCAGCAGTTTTGAGTACAGTACCGACGTATCCGCGCAGCCTGACATCCAGTTTTTCACGCCTCCCACCAGCGCGTCGCTGCTCTCCGTGCTGCGCAATCAGCCCAACGTGAAAACCGTACAGGCCGAAAGCAGCATCACGACCCGTTGGATCATACCCTCCGGCCATTTTTCGCTTACCATGCTGGGTGTCGAGGATTTCCAGAACGTCCAGATCAACAAATTTGAGCTGGTCAAGGGCAGCCTGCCCTCGATAGGCCAGATCGTGCTGGAGTCGAGCGATGCAGCCGTGATGCCGGTAAAGGTGGGCGATCAGGTCGAAGTCAATGTGCGCGGCGTACCGCAGAAACTGACGGTATCCGGCTTTGTGCGCACGCGAGGCCGCCCGTCTTCTGCTTTGCTACAACGCGCCCTGGCCTACATGCATGAAAGCGACCTGGAATCGCTCTTTCAAATGCGCGGCGTGAATAATTTCCTCTTTCAACTGCATAATTACGGACAGCACGATGCCACAGCCCGCCAGTTGGCGCAAGTATTCGCGCAGCAACACATCCTGGTGCTGGGGGTCAGTGTTGGTCATAGCGACTATGTTTCGAGCATTGCTGATGGCCTGTTCAGCACCATGCGTGTACTTTCGATCATTGCCCTCTTGCTCAGCGTCTTCTTATTATTGGGTACCATCACGGCTCTGGTGACGGAACAATTGCAGGTTATCGGCACCATGAAGGCCATTGGAGCTAGCCGGGGGCAGGTGATGCGCCATTACCTCTCTATTGTGCTGGTGTATGGCATCGCTGGCACGTTGATCGGGCTGATCGCGGGAGTGCTGGGCGGCTACCTGCTGGTGAGTTACTTTGGCAACCTGCTCACCCTGGACATTGGAACGCTTGCCATTCCGCCAACTCTGATACTCGAGAGCCTGGCTATTGGTATCGGTGTACCCCTGCTCGCCGCTGTCTTGCCCGTCTATTTCGGCACGCGCATCACCGTCCACGCGGCCCTGAGCGGCTATGGGCTGGATGGTAGCCAGCAGCGCGGCGGCAAGTGGGGGCGCGTCTTCGGCCTCAACTTCATCCCACAAACCATCCAACTTGGGATGCGCAGCCTGTTTCGCAAACGCGCGCGTGCCATTCTCACGTTGCTCACGCTGGTTATTGCCGGTTCGGCCTTCCTGGCTGTGCAGACCACCGCCTATTCGTTCGGCACCTTTCTCGACCAGGTCTTTACCGCCTATCATTTTGATATACTGGTTTCGGTGCCAAACCCCGAACCAATCAGCAAATTGCAACACGCTCTGCTGAATGTGCAGGGCGTGCAACGGGTCGAACCTCTGATCTGGAATGATGTCGATACCTCGTGGGGTACTGGCCTGCTGACCGGAGTGGAACCTGACACGCAACTGTACCAGAAACAACTCGTCTCCGGTCGCTGGTTCGATGCAACCGATCAAAATGCCGTGATTATCAGCCAGGATGCCGCCGCTAAGTCCGGCTTGCAAGTGGGCGATTCCATCTCTTTTCATGGCGCGACTGCTTCAGCGACGTGGAACATTATCGGTATCGTCAAAGACTACAACGGCATTGGTCCTGGCGCGCTGGGTGTCTTGCTGGCTCCCATCGCCGAAATAAACGCTTTCAAGCAATTGCCATCAGATTTTGTCCAGACGGTCATGCTTTCATCCAGCGATAACAGCGTGGCGGGCGTCAATGCGCTTGCTTCGCGCATCGATACGTCGTTAAGCGCCACAGGTCTCCAGGCTAGCATAACCACCGCGCAGCAGCAAATCCAGCGCGATCAGGGAGAGTTTCAAATTCTCTATGCCCTGCTCGATACGGTAGCGGTCATCGTGGCGCTGGTGGGCGCTATCGGGCTGTTCAACACACTGGCAATGAGCGTACTGGAACGGAGGCGCGAAATCGGCATCCTGCGCTCGATGGGCGCGAGTGGCAGCAAAGTAGCGCAGGTTTTCTGGACCGAAGGTATCTCACAGGGCGTCATCTCCTGGCTTATCGCGCTGGTGTTAGGCATCCCTGCCTCGTATGGTTTCGTGCTGTTGCTGGGCAATATTCTGGTGCCTGTTCCCTTTGCTTTCAGTTCGACGAACCTGCTCTGGATGTTGATTTTTATCTTACTCGTCGCAACTATCGCCAGCGTTGGACCGGCCTGGGGAGCGGCGCGAGTCAAAATCGCTCAGACGCTGCGCTACGAATAATTACCCTTTGGAACGCGCGTTTGCCTTGACTTTCGTGAAACAATATGGTACACTTGCTATGTCCATTGATGGGACATCCAGGGAAAGCATAGACCCTGGCATCAGGCGAGAGGACTCGCATTGGGCATCCGAGAGGAGTACCTATGAAACCAATGAAGAAACCAATCCGCCTTTTAGGAGTCGTATTTCAGATCGACTAGGAGTGCCCGTACAGGCGGGCTAACCGAGCCGCTGGGCTGATTGACCACTACCTTGCTTACGTTGCTAGCTCTTAATTATATTGAGTAGCAAGTCTTTTGATGACTTACGTCGCGGGTTGGCATCGGTATCCAGCGGATCATTTATAATGGGCATATTTTACAATACATGCCCCTCTCATATGATGTATATACTCGGTTTGACGTGCCACGGGAGTTGTGCAGAAAAACACACACAGGGCCTGGATGAATAACTTTCCAGGCCCTGCTGCTTTTTGGTAAAATTTATTTTAGTCGCCCAGCGACAGAATCGCCATGAAGGCCTCCTGGGGAATCTCCACATTGCCCACCATCTTCATGCGTTTCTTGCCCTCTTTTTGCTTCTCAAGCAGCTTGCGTTTGCGCGTAATGTCGCCGCCGTAGCACTTGGCGAGTACATCCTTGCGCATGGCTTTCACCGTCTCGCGGGCGATGATACGCGCGCCGATGGCGGCCTGAATAGGAACCTCGAAAAGCTGGCGCGGGATGAGGCTGCGCAGCTTCTCCACCAGCGCGCGCCCCTGCGCATACGCCTTGTCGCGGTGCATAATCAGCGACAGGGCATCGACCGGTATGCCGTTGACGAGGATGTCAAGCTTCACGAGATCGGCTTCGTGATAGCCGCCATAGGAGTAGTCGAGCGAGGCATAGCCCTGTGTGCGCGACTTGAGCTGGTCGTAGAAATCGGTAATCAGTTCGGCCAGTGGGATACTATAGGTCAGTAGCACGCGCTCCGCTTCTATGTACTTCATCTCTTTGAACATACCGCGTCGCGTCGTGACCAGGTCCATGATGGTGCCGATATAGCGCGTGGGGGTGAAAATGGAAATATCCATCCAGGGTTCTTCGATTTTCTCGATCTCACCCGCGTCAGGCATCTCCGATGGATTGTCCACCTCCAACTCTTCGCCGTTGGTGCGCGTTACATGATATTGCACGCTCGGCGCAGTAGCGAGGATGTCCAGGTCGTATTCGCGTTCGATGCGTTCCTGCACGATCTCCATATGCAGCAGGCCCAGGAAGCCGCAGCGAAAACCGAAGCCCAGCGCATTCGATGTTTCCGGCTCGAAGAATAACGAGGCGTCGTTGAGCTTGAGGCGATCCAGCGCGTCACGCAGTAAGGGATACTCGTTCCCTTCGACGGGGTAAATGCCCGCGAATACCATCGGCTTGGCCGGACTATAGCCCGGCAGGGCTGCGACACGTCCCAGCGCGTTGGGAACCGTGATGGTATCGCCCACGCGGCAATCTTTCACATTCTTGAAACCGGTGGCGACATAGCCGACCTCGCCGGCGGAAAGCGTTTGCGAGGAGATCAGGCGCGGCTGAAAATAGCCAGCCTCTAAAATCTCGGTGGCGCTGCCCGTTGCCATCATCACAATTTTCTCGCCCTCGCGCAGTTCGCCATCTATTATACGCACGTAGGCGATCACACCTTTATAAGCGTCGTAATGCGAGTCGAACACCAGCGCGCGCAGGGGATCAGGCAGTTCGCCTTTGGGGGCCGGAACCTGCTTGATGATGGCTTCCAGAATATCCTGTGTGCCTATACCCTCTTTGGCCGACGCCAGGATGCACTCCTCTCTGGGAATACCAATCACATCCTCGACCTCTTGCTTCACCCGTTCCGGCTCGGCGCTGGGCAGGTCGATTTTGTTGATGACCGGAATAATGGTCAGGTCAGCCTCCACAGCCAGGTAGAGGTTCGCCAGCGTTTGCGCCTCGATGCCCTGTGTGGCGTCGATCACCAGCAGCGCGCCCTCGCACGCGGCCAGGCTGCGCGACACTTCGTAGGTAAAATCGACGTGGCCGGGCGTGTCGATCAGGTTGAGTTCGTACTGTTCGCCATCCAGCGCGCTATAGAGCATACGCACGGCCTGCGCCTTAATGGTAATGCCCTTCTCGCGCTCCAGATCCATCTGATCGAGCGTCTGCTCCATCAATTCGCGTTTGGAGACGGTGCCAGTATATTCAAGCAGGCGATCAGCCAGCGTCGATTTGCCATGATCGATGTGGGCGATAATGCAAAAATTACGTATATGTGCCTGGTCTGTCATTCAATAATTCCTCCGCACAACACCTCATCCCCCTCGTCGCCGCCATAGAACACGGCGGCCTGTCCGGGTGTGACGGCCCGTTGTGGGCGTATAAATGTGACACGGGCGCGATTGCCATCAATGGGCGTGACCGTCGCTTCCTGTTCGGGCGCTTTGTAGCGGATGCGTGCGCGCGCCGTAAATGCTTCCGTTGGCGTCTCGCCGCTCACATAGTGCATCTTACCAACGATGCAACTCGTCTCTTCCAGCGCGCTCGCCGGTCCGACGATCAGCGCGTTCTGTTCGGCGTCGATTTTGAGTACATGCAGCGGCTCAGGCGAGGTCAGCCCCAGTCCTTTGCGCTGCCCGATGGTATAGTAGGCCAGCCCGCGATGCCGTCCTAGCGGCGTGCCGTTGGTGTCAAAAATGGGGCCGGGTTTCGGTATAGAGATGATGCCGTTGGCGCGTGTTGCCTGCGCCACGTTGCTTACGCCAGCGCCAACAAGTACCGGGTCGGCTCCCTGGTTCACGGCGTAGCGATCAATGAAGCCGCGATAATCGTTTTGCGCCACGAAGCAAATTTCCTGGCTTTCGGCCTTGCTCGCCACGCTCATCCCGCGCTGCGCCGCCATCTCTCGCACCTGCGGCTTAGTATATTCGCCGAGCGGGAAGCAGGCGTGCGCCAGTTGCTGCTGGTTGAGGACATGTAGCACATACGATTGATCTTTACCGGCATCAACGCCCCGCCGCAGGCGAAATTTGCCCGTAAGCGGGTTGTTGTCCACGCGCACGTAATGGCCCGTCGCCAGGTAATCGGCATCCAGTGCCAGCGCGCGATTGAGCAACAGGGTGAAGCGAATATGGCGGTTGCAGGTCAGGCATGGATTGGGGGTGCGCCCCGCTACATATTCCTGGTAAAAGAAGTCCACCACGTTCTCTTTGAACTCCTGCTCAACATTCACCAGGTAGAACGGCATATCGAGCATACGCGCTACGCGCCGCGCATCATCCACCGATTCGAGGGAGCAGCATTTATTTTGCGCAACCCGCTCGACGCCATCGTCTTCGATGACGCCCGGCTCAGACCACAGGCGCAGCATAATGCCGATCACCTCGTGTCCCTGTTCCTTGAGCAGCGCGGCGGCTACCGAGCTATCCACGCCGCCGCTCATTGCGACCACTATCCTTGCCATGATGATGATACCCCTGTAATATATGAAAAACGACTAGCCATACGGGCTAGTCTTCTCCTGGCGCGCCTACATTGTTTTGATGTGCTGGCTGTCTACTGGTAATTTGCCCCTTCGTGCCATGCTTAGGGTAGCACAGACGCGCTACCTTGTCAAATAGCAAATGCCCCTCCAAAATTCAGGAAAATTTCTCAACCACGAGGTTCTAAGGGGCATCAATAGCAGGCAGCAGTTCGATATAGCCCAGTGCGAGCAACTGTTTCATCATGTGCGCTACCTCCACAGGATGCATTGCCAGCAGGCTGGCGATCTGGCCGATGGTGCGCTGCCCATTGGTCAATAAATACACCTGCCGCTCGCGCCGGTAGTCCAATTGCTCGATAGCCTCGCTCTGGACTTTTTCGAGGAGGCGATGGAAGCGCGTTGTGCTGGTAATGTGTTCATTGAGAAAACTCGTCTGTTGACCATTCAAAGCTCTGTGCGGCGGATAGTGCTGCATGATCTCTCCCTTTCCACAACTAAAGACAAAAACTACTGCTCCTCTGAAATACCAATCCACCCATTAGCCTCATCGAGCAAATCCATGCCGGTTGCGATGATCTCTTGCGCAATCAAGATCGCAACTTTGGCCTGCTTAGAGTGGATAGCTCGCTGAAAGCGGGTGAAGCGTTGCATCATGCGTGCCTGCATTTCCTGCCACTGCTCCCAGGTAAATGTCCCGAATGGCGCGTCAAAGCCCTGCTCCTCCACGATCCCCAGAACGGTAGCTTTCTCTGCCAAAGCTCCCAGCCGTGTTTGTGGGGTCCCCATCAAAAGTTTCCTTTCCACTGATATGCTGCTCTCACACGTCTGTCCCATTGTCTTTAATCAGGATACATGCTACACTCAGACTATAAGGGCGCGTCTCAGTGTATTCTGGACCAAAGAGGAAATGGAGAGCGTACACGGCTCTCTATCCCTCCTGGTTGACCGCATGTATCCTGCTACCCAGAG
>JBOGTO010000546.1:0-5817 GCA_050695155.1 Ktedonobacteraceae bacterium | reverse complement strand
CCCCACATGGTCTGGTCGCCATGCCCCACATGGTCTGGTCGCCATGCTCCACATGGTCGCCATGCTCCACATGGTCTGGTCGCCATGCTCCACATGGTCGCCATGCCCCACATGGTCGCCATGCTTCACCGGTCAGGAGAAAAAAGCTCAACCTGCTCCCAGGGCGTCGCGTGTCCTTGCGTCCAGAGCGATTGGAAGGTCTCATCTCCCAGTGCTTCGCGCGCAAGGGCAACGGCTGCCACATAGGTTGAGCGGTACACGGGCGGCATAGGTGCTACGATGGTGGCTCGCAAGGTGGCGGCGGTTCCCCATAACGGTACGGCCTGCTCTGGTTTGCCCTGTGCCATCATAAGTTCTCCGGCTCTTTCCAGGCACCTTGCCGCCGTTTCCTTCGCGCCAATGGCGCGTAACAATTCCCAGCTTTCGGCATAGGCTGCCTGCGCGGCTTCGTATTCCTCCTGACGCCCTGCCAGCCGCGCAAGAGAGATAAGCGCGTCTGCCGCGCCCGAACGGTCGCCCACCGCTTTGAAGATCGCCAGGCTCTCGAGTAGCATCGAACGCACTTGCGTATTCTCTGCGTCTCCCTGCACCAGTAGAATCTCTACCAGCAGGTTTTGTACATAGGCCGTGAAGCGCCGGTTGCCTACCGCTTTGAAGCGCGCTAGGCTCTGTTCGGCCAGCGTTTTCGCCTCGGCGAGATCGCCCCGCGAAAGAAATACTAAGAGCGACTGATTGCAAAGCGCAAAAGCGATGCCATTCTGCTCGCCCGACGCGCTATAGGCAGCCAGGTTTTCTTCAAGCAGCGCCCGCGCCCGGCTAAAATCGCCCTGCGCCAGGGCGATTTGTGCCAATGCACTGCGCGTAGAGGCTGCTCTCCGCATATCCCCGCGCTCAAGATAGATTGCCAGCGCCTCTTCGAGGAGGCGGCGCGCAATCTTATAGCTACTTTTAGCCAGGGCGAGATTGCCCTGCAAGCGCAGGATGTTTGCCATACCGGCTATATCTCCACTCTCGCGGAAAAGCGATTGACTTTCGCGCAAGAACAACTCTGCGCGCTCCCTGTCGTCCTGCAACAAGGCCAGAAAACCAGCGCCATGCAGAACCTGGGCGCGTATAGATGGAGCAACTCCGCGACTGTTGGCAAGGATACGCTCCACATAAGTCATGCCCTCTTTGAAGTATCCGCGTATCTCCCAGTATCCCATCAGCGCGGCACAAAGCCGTAATCCCTGCTCCGCCCGTTCAGTCTCTTCCTCCGCGCCTCTTGATAGCCACTCGAGAGCTGTACGCACGTTTTCATAGTCATGGTCGAGCTGGTCAAGCCAGCGTATCTGCTCAGCGCCGGAGAGCAGCGGCACGATATGCTCCATCCACGCGAGATAATAAGCGGCATGGGCGGCGCGTATGCTTGCCAGTTCTCCCGCTTCCGTCAATTGCTCTATGCCAAATTCACTCAGCGTCTGCAGCAACCAGTAGCGTGTGTCGCTTTCTTCCTGCCCCCGGTGTTGCACCATGCTTTTGTCCACCAGCGCCACCAGAATCTCCATCACAGCATCCCCCGTTGCATTCTCTGCTGCGCATACCTGACTTGCGGCCTCTAGCGTGGCCCCACTGGCGAAAACGGCCAGCCTGCGAAACACGCGCTGTTCGGCAGGTTCCAACAACTGATAGCTCCAGGCGATGGTTTCGTGCAGGGTCTGCTGGCGTGCCGGAGCATCCTGCATCTGGCCCTGCAAAACAGATAGGCCTTGCTCCAGTTGCGCAAGCACGGCAGGGGCGGAGAAATGGCGCATACGCGCAGCCGCCAGTTCGATAGCCAGCGGGATACCGTCCAGCCGCTTGCAAATGCCTGCGACTGCCGCAGCATTGGCGCTGGTCAGATGGAAATTCGCCGCCACCGCTCGCGCGCGTTGCACAAACAGCGCGATGGCCGCGTAACTCGACAACTTCTCCAGGTCGCGCAATGCCGCGCGATCGGGTAGTGGCAGAGGAGGAACCTCGAAAATGTGTTCGGCCTGCACATGCAGCAGCGCGCGGCTGGTAATCACTATCTTCAACTGTGGGCAACTCGCCAGCAGACTGACAACCAGGCGACGCGCTGGCAGAAGCTGTTCAAAGTTATCAAGGATGAGCAGGAACGGAGCATCTCGCAGCGCCGCCTGCACCTGCTCCATAAGGGGCGCGTCTTTCCCTTCCTGTCCACCCGACACTCCTAACGCCCCGGCAACGGCGGGTATCACGCTATCAACATCACTCAACTGGTCAAGCGGCACAAAGCAGACGCCGCCCGCGAAGCGCTGCGCAACCTCTGCCGCGACTTGCAAAGCCAGGCGCGTTTTACCCACACCTCCCGTACCGAGCAATGTGAGCAGGCGCACATCTGGCCGATTCAGCAGATCGGAGATAGCGGCGACCTCCTGCTCGCGCCCAACGAATGAGGTGGACGCGGAAGGGACATTGTAAAAGGCGCGTTGAGCGCCTGCAATGGCGAGTGGGGGAAAGTCGGCAGGCAGGTCGGGAATTACCAGTTGGAAGAGGTGGGACAATCCAGCAATATCCTTGAGGCGATATTCACCGAGATCGCGCAGCGTCACCCCGTCAGAAACCTCGTCCGCCACCAGGTCACGAGTCACCTGGGAGAGCAGCGTTTGCCCGCCATACGCCGCGCTCATGATGCGCGCGGCATGATGCACGTCCAGGCCGATATAGCCCTCTTCCACGGGTTTAGGTTCGCCCGTATGGATGCCTACACGCACACGCACGCGCACACTATCGGGCCAGTGCGCAGTGAAGAGGGCGCGTTGAGCAGTGATGGCCGCCGACGTGGCATCGACCGCTCGTTCAAACACCACGAAGAAAGCATCCCCCTGCGTATCGACTTCGTAGCCGTGTCCCTGCTGAAAGGCCATGCGCAGCAAGCGACGGCACTCTTTAAGCACGTCGGCATAGCGGTCTCCAAGTTGTTGCAGCAGGCGCGTAGACCCCTCGATGTCGGTGAAAAGCAGTGTTACCAGGCCAGTTGGAAACTCACGCACACGATCCCTCCTGAATTTATTATCAGTAACGATGTCAATCTGTAGGGGCGGGGGTTGGGCGGATGAAGGGAGGGGACGCTTGCGTCGCCCGCGTCCTATCCCTTTGCTCGAAATGCCCTGCACCCCCCGCCCCTACGGAGCGGCATCTGGTGGCAAGGGAAGATTTTTTCTCCAGTCGCCTCCATGCCGGGCAAAGCTTACGACCAGGCCACCGCGAATGCCATTAGGTTTGACGTATGCCTGGTCCATGGCGTAGCGAGCCAGGACATTCGTAAGAATGATGGCTCCGGCAGGAAGCAGGCGCGCCCGCTCAGGCTGCATATTGTAATCGCGCGCGATTTCTTTAGCAGGTTTCTTTAGTAATTGGTGCAGCGCATGATGCAGGTCATCGCGCGTCATGATATGCTTCGTTGGGTCTCCTGTAAACGAGAGCAGGTGATCGGCGCTGCCTCCCATGAGGATAGCGCTGTGCGGCGCAAGCACGATGGGCAGTGTATTCACCAGGACTGAGATGTGGTCGTTCAAAGCCTGTATCTCTTCTATAGCGGGAGGATCATGCGCCAGGAATTGTTGCGTCATATTGCCCGCGCCAACCGGCAGCGATTTTGCAAAAGCGGGCGCTGCGCCTTCGCCCTGGATTGCCTGTGTACTGCCGCCCCCGCTATCCACGACCAGCAAAGGTGTCTGTGGCACCGGCGGAAAAGTTGCCCAGCAATAATCCAGACCGGCCTCTTCCTGGCCCGAAATAAGCACGGCTTCGATGCCCAGCGTGCGACCAACCAGGTCGATGAAGGCCGGGCCATTGCTTACTTCGCGCATGGCCTCGGTAGCGATGGCGATAAGTGTGGTGGCCCCGGCCTTACGCGCGGCGTTCACCAGCGTATCCAGGTCCTGCAATGCCTCGCTGAGCGCCTTGACGGGAACCACCCCGCCTTTCACAGCCCCGACCAGTTCCGCCAGCATGGATTGATTAACATGCCTTTCAAAGGTGCTAACGCCATCGGTGGCTGCAACCAGCAAATGAATATCGTTACTGCCAATGCTGATAATGCCGATCGGCTCTTTCTCTGACATGGCTGTTCTCCTGTGTCCTTTCCGTCCGGGAAGAGGCGAGTAAACTTTCTCTGTCTGTATTTTATCGCATGTGACAAGTAAACCTGAATATTAGGGCATTAAGAAATGCAAGCTGCAAGTAGCTATCATCCATTGATTATTGTTATGTCAACTTTACTATAAATATTTGCTAAATTTACGAATGAATTAGACATACAGAGGTTATAATATTGACTTTTCGACACAAGGATGTTATAGTTTAGATAACTAGAAAATATGTGCTAAATGGAGTACTGCAATGCCAAGTTCTCAAGATATTACTAAAGAAATTCAGCAACGATTACACGTTTTCAATGAAAAGCTGGAACACAGGGTACGAGCTTTGTTCAATGAAGAAGTACTTACATCTAATGATAAAGCAAAATTGGAACATTTAGCAAAAGCTATTGCGAGCGCATTATCACGCGCCATGATTAATTCATATACACCTGTAGTTAAAGAAGAATTACTAACAAATCTTGTTAAAGAATATGAGCAAGATGCTTTGGCTCTGCTCCAAGAAGTGGAACTTCGTCGGTATACGGATCATTTTCTATCACTTAGAATAGATAGAATCAAGCAAGTTGCTCTATCTAAATTACGTTCTTCTGAGATGAAGAAAGAGACTGAGTCTCAAGTAAAGCAGCTTGAAAAGCAGCTATGGAACGACATGCGCGGAATATCAAAAAACGTTTCGCGTAGGCCACAACTCTTAGATGTTCTGCTCCACGAATTTGAAAGAGATATTAGCTCGTTGCTACGAGTTCGCATTAGCTCTGGAGAAGGAGAATAAGAATGTTTTGGGAAGCATTATTAAGGCTCCTAATCATGTTTATCATTTTACCTATCGTTGCTTCTCTCGTCTGGTGGCTCATCTACCAGTTCTGCTCTCCTTTCATGCCAGATTGGCTAGCTGGTCAATTTGCCCGTATCTTTCTCTGGGTCCACAATGAGAAGCGTACAAAGCTAGCTATAGTAATTGTTATAGCATCCGTAATAGTGACGACACTTCTATGGATCTATCTTTGGATTTGGACAATCTTAATAGGAAGTCTTACCGCTTTGCTGATTTGGTTCGGCAACAGTAGTGCGTAACTTTAAATCCCGTAAAGTGGAGGAACGTACTTGTGAGTCAGCAACAAAATCGAAACCTACCAGCCCCGATAGTTCAGAATCTTGCAAATGTAAGTGCTAAACTAGCAGATATAGTCACATCAGCGGCAGTGGCAGCGGCAACATCTGTTGTGGTAGGAGTTGTACGCAGTTTCTATCTAACCATTTACCAGACATATGTTGAAATAAAGATCACAACGGATAATAGGAGAATAGATGGTAGGATCGAAAGGCTCGAGACCATTGCGGATAAGTACAACAACGCGATACTCAAAGCTCAAGATCGAAGGGATTACTCTACTATTGTCCAAAAAGTTCTACTTGATTCTTTGGAATTAGATCTAAGACGACAAATGGAAAGAGTGCTGCAAAGTGCGTAGTACCCAATTTTGGGGTATTAAAGGAAGGAGCATAACCTCATGAGTAAGTATGTACAGGCTTACGATAACAGTAATAGCGTTAATACCTTTAGCAAGGTTGCCAGTTCGGCTGTGTCAGGCATTAACCGGGGCGTAGGATATGTAGACAAAAAAATATTCGAGGCCACAATCGATGGTCGAATTTGGCAACTAGAGAC
>JBOGTO010000545.1:0-3515 GCA_050695155.1 Ktedonobacteraceae bacterium | reverse complement strand
CAGAATGACAGACCCGACTTTGCCTGTGAACAGTCATCAGGCGAATGACAGTCCCGACTTTGGTTGGTAATATTCTACAGGCGCAGGAGCAAAGTCAAGGCTCTTGATCGGGAACAACTTCTCGAATGTTCCCAGATTCCGCAACCCGTGGACTTTGATCTTTCCCAGAAGCCTCGCCAGCCGCAGATGTTCAATCCCGGTCCTGGTTTTGACAAACGTCTCAGGACTCTGGATTATCACCAGGTCAGCATGCGCTGCCCTTCCTTCGCTGACGTGACAGGTACGACCAGCAACATCTAACGTCCAGACCCCGCCTCCTGGGCCTGAGAATTCCATCACAGCGATAAAGCCGCGTTGCTCCGCTGCTTGCCCACGATCCAGGTTCCGCGCGAATGAGGCCATGAAGCAAGACAAGGCACGATGGGTTTGCTCGGGATTGAGCATCGGAGCAATGCATTTCATCCAGAAACGCAGCTGCATATAGTGGTTCCAGGTGTGGCTATAGGAAGTTTCCAGCGCTACTCGCACGCTCACCCATCCCAAACCTACCAGTGGTATAAACACGGGACGTTCGAGATCAGCCTCGCTTAGATCAGCGACTGCATCACGGATGGCCTGGCGGCTGGCCCGCATCTGCTCCAGGCACTGGTGGGGAGTGGTACTGGCCGGGCGCTGGGCAAATCGAACCTCATTCCAGGTATCCTGCTCACCCTCTGTGCGCATAACCTGTTCGTTGAGAGGCACATGAAGCCCGCGCCTGATAGCAGAGGCGATCACTTCGAGATCGAAGTAGGCCAGGTGATACGGTACATCGGTAAAAGTCCAGTGTTTGCCATGTTTGCCCGACCAGTCATCAGGTCCGAGGATTCCTACTAATTCGTCAAAGCTCCGCCAGAGTCCCTCGAGATCGGCGAGGAGTGCGGTTCGTGTTGTTGGTGCAAGCAGTGTAAATGTTACCACGGTATTCTCCTTATTGTATCGGGATTTTCCAGGTTCACAGTATTGAATGCTGCATAAGGTACGGTATTTTATCTTCCTTTAACTACTCAACCGGGGGGGTTATCACATTGGGAGTTCTCTCTATTTTGTTGTACTACTCTATATTCTTTTTAAGAGTTAAAAAGGCGGAAAGAGTTTTTTATGGTATGCTATGCAATAATGAAGACTACCTGCCTGAACTGGGCGTGAATGCAGACCGGAGAGATACACACATGAGAAGAAACATTTTTACTGAGGAACACACCTTGTTTCGTGATGCGTTACGGCACTTTGTGGAAAAGGAGATGGTACCCTACAACGAGCAGTGGGAGAAGGACGGCGTGGTTTCCCGCGAGTTGTGGTTGAAGGCCGGACAACAGGGCTTTCTGGGTATGAGTGTGCCGGAAGAATACGGCGGCGCGGGAGCAAATGATTTCCGGTATAGCGCGATCTTCGCGGAAGAAACCGTCCGCGCGATGGTCTCCAGCGCGGGACAGGGCATGGGTCTGCATAACGATATTACGCTGCCATACTTTATGGCTTATGCCAACGAAGAGCAGAAGCGGCGCTGGCTGCCAGGTATGTGTGCTGGCGAATTGATTACGGCCATCGCCATGACAGAACCGAACACGGGCAGCGACCTGGCAGCCGTCAGCACGACGGCTATACGCCAGGGCGATTATTACCTGCTCAACGGACAGAAAACGTTTATTACCAATGGCATCCTGAGTGATGTAGTGATCGTGGTGGCGAAAACCAATCTTGAGATGCGCCACAAAGGTATCAGTTTGCTGGTTGTTGAACGCGGCATGGAGGGCTTCAAGCGCGGTCGTAAGCTCGAAAAGGTGGGTCAGAAGGCGCAGGACACGGCAGAGTTGTATTTTGAGGATGCGCGGGTGCCGGTCGCTAATTTGCTTGGCGAGGAGGGGCGAGGCTTCTATTACTTGATGCGCCAGCTTGCGCAGGAGCGATTGAGCGTGGCAGTTCTGGCTGTAGCGGCCTGCGAAACGGCGCTGGAGATCACGCTTGAGTACTGCAAAGAGCGCACGGCCTTTGGTCAGCCGATTGGCAGTTTCCAGAACTCGCGCTTCAAGCTGGCCGAAATGAAGACGGAGACCGAGATTGCGCGCGTCTATGTTGATCGCTGTATCGAGGAGTTAAACGCCGGAGAACTCTCGCCGGAGGACGCGGCGATGGCGAAATGGTGGACTTCGGACCTGCAAAAGCGGGTCGTCGATCAGTGCGTACAACTGCACGGCGGCTACGGCTACATGTTGGAGTACCCCATCGCGCGCATGTACCTGGACGCGCGCGTGCAGAGCATCTACGCCGGTACGAATGAAATCATGAAGGAGATCATTGGCCGCTCGATGGGCGTCTAACGAGAAGCAAACTATGTCATTAACGCTGGTAGATCGTTTTCAGCCGCGCCTGCGAGTCGAGCAACAGGCGGCCATCGATGCCGGGCATATTCGCAAAGTGGAAGAGATGGCCTTGCTAGAAAAGGAACAACTCTTGCCCCTGGCCCGCCTGAGCCTGCAATTGCTGCTCATTGGCGCGCTCTTCTTTGGTCTGCTGAACTATGGCGCGTTTGTGCTGCGCTATCATACTTTCAATCCAGGCATCACGGGCGGCGGTTTTCTGCTGTGGCTACTTATCAGCGTGATAGGTTATTGCCTGATGCTGCCATTGCACGAAGCTTTGCACGGCGCAGCCTTCCTCCTGTGGGGTGGCAAACCTTACTTTGGCGCGAAGCTCCCTTACGCGCTCTACTGCGGCGCGAAAAACCAGCTTTTCCGCCGCAATCAATACCTGGTGGTCGGACTGGCCCCGCTGGTAGTCATCACGCTGGCCGGCATCGTCATCACGCTTCTTGCCCCCGTCGTAGCAGCCTATACGCTGGCTATAACGGTAGGCAACGTCTCCGGCGCGGCAGGCGATGTCTGGTCGGTAGCGAGAATGCTGCGCCTGCCCGATACAACGCTGGTAGAGGATACGAATTCGGGCTACTGCGTGTGGGAAGTTATAGCCTAGCCCTGCGCGTAGACATCATCGCCTTCAAGCAGCGGATGGACGTGATATTCGATCTGGTAGCTTTTGAGCAACTGCAAGGCGCGCTCCGAAACAGCCTCCCTGGGCGCTTCGAGTACCTTGATGATAGGGCCACGCTCATGCAGATCGGGGATAGCAGCTTTCAAATCTTCTAAATGGTCCAGGTCTTCCTGGTAAAGATGGATTTCCAATTCCAGCATCTCTTTATGGGCCTGCGTCTGGTACGTATCCTTACGAGCAGAAAGCCACTGCCATAAAGCGTAAGCTTCATCGGGAACGAGATGGATTTGTACCTGGTTGTCGCTAATAGTCATGCCACCGTCGCTGCGGTCTTCAAATGTCTTCATGCCTGTCCTCGCTTTCTGCTCTGGATTGTATCTCTGCCTGATGAAAGAGTACATTGAAAACACAAGAAAAGCAACAGTTGGAGGGCGACATCAGGGCGATGGAAAAGTGGCATCAGGGCGATGGAAAAGTGGCATCAG
>JBOGTO010000544.1:0-2105 GCA_050695155.1 Ktedonobacteraceae bacterium | reverse complement strand
GGGCAGGAGGGTCCCACTCAAACGCGATTTTCTGGCGTTTGACGGGCATATCGGCCAGGATTTTGTCGAAGCCGCCCTCGCGGGCCATATTCACCTGCACATGTTGCTCATCAATCTCCATACGTTGCGAGATTGCTTTGAGCAGGTCATGCTTGATAAGCTCCAGTAACTCCGGGTTGACTTTGATGCGATCATGAGCCAGAGCCACCTTCAAACGTTCCTTCGCCACTTGACCAGGAGAGGGCTTTTTGCGACCGATCATAAATTCAAACACACCCATAACTTTCGCCTCCTTCATACAGGATGGCTATGAACGTACACGTCTTTCCGTTAAAGCGGGGCCAAACCCCATCAAACGCCGCAAACGCTCCATCAGCGATGTGGCTTCCGTGACCTCTTCGAGCGGCACTTCCTCGCCCAGGATGCGCTGGGCGGCGTTGAAATAAGCGCGTCCCGCTTTGGTTCGTTTGTCATACACGATGGGTTCGCCATTATTGATGGCGATGATAATATTTTCATCCTCAGGAACGATGCCGAGCAAATCGATGCCCAGCACTTCCAGCACGTCCGCCACATCCATCATATCACCACGCCGCACCATTTCGGGACGTAGCCGGTTGAGAATCAGGCGCGGCTCAGGCTTGCCTGCCGATTCAACCAGGCCGATGATGCGGTCAGCATCGCGTACCGAGGCCATTTCCGGGTTCGCCACAATGATGATCTCGTCCGCGCCGACGATGGCATTGCGAAAACCCTGCTCGATGCCGGCGGGCGAGTCTATGATAATGTAATCGAACTCCGGTCGCAATTGCTGGCACAGTTGCTCCATCTGGACGCTATTGACAGCATTCTTATCGCGCGTCTGCGCCGCCGGCAGCAAATACAGGTCAGGCTGCCGCTTGTCTTTGATGAGCGCCTGGCGCAAACGACATTGCCCTTCCACGACATCGACAAGGTCGTAGACGATGCGATTCTCCAATCCCAGAACGGCATCCAGGTTGCGCAGGCCGATGTCCGAATCGACGACCGCAACTTTTTTCCCCATCATTGCCAGGGCTGTCCCCAGATTCGCCGTGGTCGTAGTCTTGCCAACACCGCCCTTCCCAGATGTGATGGTAATTACCCGACTGTCCATATGCGTCTCCATGAAAGCAACTACGGTGACGATACTACGAAATATTACTTGCGCGGTGGGCGTCCGTTGACCCACGCTTCGACTACAATCTGGCCGTTCCTGATGGTGGCGACTTCCGGGCGCGGTTGCGTTTCGTATCCCTCCGGGGGACGCGAGAGCAGGTGCGCGATACGCAATTGCACCGGGGCCAGCAAAAGAGAACAGACAAGCGCTTGCTCGTTGTCGGGGTAGCCCGCGTGTACCATGCCACGCAGCACACCCCATACGATGATGTCCCCGCCGGCCACGATCTCCGCGCCGGGGTTGACATCACCCAGCACTACAACATTGCTGGCATGGTGAATAGCCTGTCCAGAACGCACCGTGCGCCGCAGGAACAGCGTATCGTCCATTTCGCGCGGCGCGGCCTGTCCGTTTTGTGCTTGCTGCTCTGTTCTCTGCGCGGCATTCGACTCCGCCAGGTCGCCCGATACCTTACGCGCATTAGCCTGTGCTTCTGACGGGGGCGCAATGACCGGAAGTTCCTGCATGGCGACAGACATATGATAATAGGCCAGTAGCGCCTCAAGCTGGGTGCGTTCGCCGCGCTGCAACGCGCGGCGTGTGGTATCGACAGCCAGCGAGGCACCGCGAAAGAAAGTCGGGGCTTCGGCCAATCGTTCGGAAAGCGCGGTCAGCAGATCGCTAAAAGGCGTCTCTGGTTCCAGGGTTAAAAGCAGGCCATTGCGCGTCCCTTTGATGGCAATATATCCTTGCACAGACTGCCTCTCCTCCTTCTCCAGTTCGCCCTTTGCTTCGGCCTTGTTTTCTTCCGAAGTATCCTCCATTGTCATATCTGACCATCTCACTACTGGATAAAGGGTATATGCTACAACGTCATAACCGACAGACGGTACACAAATCAATTTCAAGTATAAACGGCCAGCCCTGAAAACGCAAGAGCAGTAGGCATAGTGGCACAAAACCAGGG
>JBOGTO010000543.1:0-10519 GCA_050695155.1 Ktedonobacteraceae bacterium | reverse complement strand
GAGATCCTTCGCTGCGCTCAGGATGACAATCGGTACTGTTGTTCATCAGGACACGAACACTCTTCGCCCCATTTGGTCGGCAAAATTCATCAGAGACGGCCTTCCCCTACGGCACATTCGATACCGTCTCCAACGATATAACTTCTTGCTTATCTGTCGTGGGGTCTGCACCGTTGCCGTTGGTCTTATATATGCCATTTGTCTCATTTGGCGTGGGCGTCTCTGGCATGGCCTGTCCGTTGGTAGGCAGGTTTGTTTCGACGACTATGCCACTGTCGATGTAGACGTGATAGGGGAAGCTGGATGCATCGAAGGTGGCGTCGTGCGAGACAAAGAAGACCTGCTCGAAGTGCTGGCCGAGCGTTTCGCCGGTGATGCTATCTACCAGGCTTTGCGCGCGGTCGCGGCTGGCGAGGCTCAACGGCTCGTCGAGCAGGAGGAAGCCGGGAGCGGCGTTCAGATCTTTGGGCAGCGAGGCGATAGCGAAAGCCAGGCGCAGGGCCAGCGAAACCTGGTCGGCTACACCGCCTGAGAGCGCGGGCAGGGGAATATAGGTGTTGGCGGCAGGCTCCCACAGGCTGATCTGCAACGGACCACCACTGGAGATATGCTCTTCTGGCTCGGTGGTGATACGCGCATCGTGGTAGCGACCGCGTGTGAGCAGGGGCAGCAACTGCTGCATATAGAACTCGGTGCGCGGCAGCATCTTGCGCATCAGGCGATCAAACGTTGCGGCGATGAGCAAACCGGCGCGCTCTTTGGTCTGGAAGCTGCGTTCTTGCTGCGCCATGCGTTTGCGTGTTTGTTCCAGGTCGAGCGTATTTCTGCCCGTTTCCAGTTGTTCGCTGAGGACCAGGTCTTGCCGTTCCAACTCGCGCAACTCTTGCTCGACGGTTGCGACCTCACCTTGCAGGCGGGTGCGATCCTGCGGCGAGTATTCGCTGACCAGCGGCCATACGGCAGCGATTTCCGCGTAGGTGTAGCCTTTGGCGGGTGGGCGGCTGCGCTGTGCCAGCATGGTAGCGATACGCTCGCTCGCCACTTCAATTTCATGGCGACACAGTTCAATTTTGGCATTGGACGCGCCTTCTTGAACATGCAGGGCCTCTATTTCTAATGAGATGCCGCGCCCATCTGCTTCTTGTATCTCGCGGTCACAGCGTTCGCGCAATGCTCGCAGCGCATCGGCAAAGGGATTGGGCGGCACGATCCAGCTTCCCAGCGAGCCGCTAAATCTGGCAAGCTTGCGGTAATGGTCGGCAAGGGATGCCTGATTTTCCTGTAATATGGTGGAATTGGATGCGTAACGGTTCTGGAGTTCTTCTTTGCGGCCAAGCGCGATCTGCAACGCATCGAGTTGTTTACGCGCCGTTGCTTCAGCCGCGCTGATAGCCGTCTGACCAAAGCTAACGCCGAGGGGCTGCACGCGCTGGCGCAGTGAATCCTGCAAGCTGCGCAACGCCTCGCGCAGCGCGATTTGTTGCTCGCGCGCCCGTTCAATCTGACGCATGGGGTTGTTAGCCTGGAATTGTGAGTGCCGCTCCGTGAGGTTTTGCTGGCGAGCCAGTAGCGCATTCAGCGCCTCCTGCTGCATCGAAATTTTAGCAGACATTTCGGACATTGTTCCCATTTTGCTGGCGAGCGAGGTCAGTTCAAACTCCGTCGCTTTGATGCTCTCGGCAAGCTTTGTTTTTAGTTCCGCATCTGGCTGCCTGGAAGGCGTGGCTTTAAGGTCGTAATTTGGCACCGGCAGACCCTCCTGAGCGGCTGACAGCACAATTTCTTTTTGATACTGCTCGACTCGATGCAGGTCAGCGCGCAAGTTGCCCTCCAGGTCATCCCAGCCTTCCTGCTGGCGCAATTCCTGCAAGCGCGCCTTTTCCTTACGCAGCGCGGCTACCGCCTCCATCGTCACATTTAGCTGCTCGCGCGCAGCTACCGCCTGTTCGCGGCTCTCCGTCATTTGCTGTTGCGCGTCGTTCAGGCTTTCACCGCGTTCGGGCAACTGTTGCAGGATAAACTGCGCCTCTTCAATCGAGCGCGGGACAGTAGACCCCAGGGAGCGAATCTCATGCTCAACCTGCGCCACCGCCTGTGAATTGCTGTTCATACGCATAGCGGTTTCGCGCGCCGCGACCATCATGCCTACACGGTTGATGGCCTCCTGCAACTGGCGATTGACTTCGCGTTCTTTCTGGCGTGTCTTGTTATAACTTTGTAAATTGAGCCCGCTTACTCCCAGCAAGACCAGAGCCACGATGCCGGCAATAATCACAATAATAGAAGAGTGATGCAGTTCGGCCAGCCCTCCGCCACCGCAGAATACGGCCAGCGCCACACCGCCTATCACGATGCCCAGTTGCCGCCGCGCGGAACGCTGCGTATCAAGCAACTCGGTATTCAGAAGCGCGCGCTGTTGGTCTGCTACCTCGACATGTTGTTGGGCTTCCGTGATGCCTTCGGTCAGTTCTTTCAAGCGCTGCCATTGCTGCAACTGACGACGCACGCTGAGTTGTCGCCAGCTTTTTTCCGCGACCTCGGCCTTTGCCTGCACCTGCTGCGCCTCATTTTCAACCAGCGCCAGTTCCTTTTCGCTCTCGGCTAATTCCTGGCGCGCCTTCTCAATTTGCCGGACATTTTCCTCGGCTTCCTGGTGTTGTCCCGCTCGCCGGTCATGCTTTTCCTGCGCCTGTTGCAGAGCCGCCAGTTTGCCGGACAAAGCCTGCAAACGTTGCAGGCGCGTCTCTAATTGTGGCCGTCCAGTGCGGTGCTGCTCCTCAAGTTCATGCTGTGATTGCTGCGTATCTTCGACAAGCTGGCGCGCGTGGGTAATCTGCTCTTCCAGGTCCGCCAGCGTCTCTTGCAGGTGTTCCTGCTGCTTGAAGCCCTGCTCTAATTCCTTAATAGTATTCACCGCATTCAACAAGTCGGTAGCCATGCGTTCAAGCGTGCCGAAAGAGCGCGTGAGATCAGAAAGGTCGCGCACACGCTGCTCAAGAGAGGGCAGTTCTTCCTTTTCGCGGCGCTCTAATTCAGCAATCTGGTGTTCAAGCTCGGGCAATTCACGTTGCGCCTCGGCGATCATGTCATAGGCGGTGATGATCTGTTCGAGCGTCGCGTCGGCTTTCTTGAGATGCGTAATGCGCTGCTGGCGACTTTTCAAATCGAGATGCTGCTTCTCAACCTGTTCCAGCGCGAGTTGTTGTTCGCTGATTTCGGCCTCTTGCTGGCTAATCTCGGCCAGGTCTTCGGTGATAGTGACGACGTCCAGGGCGGCTTCCAATTCGCCCAGTTTCGCGCTCAGTTCTGGAATATGCGCCTGCACTTCGGCCAGTTTCAGGCGCTCGCCGCACAGATCGAGCTGGCGTTCATCCTCGGTCGTCAGGCGGAAGTGTTCGGCCAGGCGCGATAGTTTCTCTAATCCCAGCATATTACGCAGGACAAGCTCGCGCTCGCGCCCGCTCAACTCCTCGAGGCGATTCAGCCCTTTTTGTTCGATCAGGCAAGAATGGCGCAGCGTTTTCCCATCGATACGCCCCAATTCGGTGATGATACGTTCATTAGCAGCATCCAGGTCAGTAATCGTTTTTTCTGGCGGCATCCCCAGTTGGCGCACATCAAGCGCAACGGATTGACCCTTAGCGCGGTCAATTGCGCGTGTAATCGACAATTCTTTCGCGCCGATAGCGAGCGTCAGGCTGACGCGCGCCTGCTCTTCGCCATAGTGAATCAGCTCATTGAGAGAGGCAGGAGCGGGAGCGCGTTTCCCATACGCCACAACCAGAGGTTCGCCGTACAGCGCAAAATAGACACTTTCAACTACGGTAGATTTACCAGCTTCGTTTGGACCAGAAATAAGAATGCTCCCGCGCTGCGGAAAGTGCAGGTCCACGTCGCGTAAAAGTCGGAATCGCTCAGCTTTTAAATGTTTCAGGATTATCATGTATTCGTCCTCTACTGATTCCAAAAGGCTGCCAGAAGTTCCTCTTTAGTAGCCACTAACGCCTGCTGTTCCTGTTCTTCTTCAGCGCCAGCGATCCACTCGTCCGCCAGCCTAATAAGCTCATCGCGCGGGGATAAGCGCTCCTCTATATCTGAAGCAGAAAAGGCCATCGACTGAGCGCGAGACATGGCCTCCGCGTCGGGTAAAAACGTGACCGCGCTATCGTCAATGGCAAGGGCAAAGGCATGTTCTTCGCCATAACGCCGCAGTTGATTGAGATCAAGCTGGTGATAACGCTGGCGCGTAAGTTCGCCTTCGAGCCGCAACTGTACCATCGTGTCATCCGCGCACAATGGGCGCAATTGTTCGAGTATGCGAGCGGTGGGTGAATCGTCGGAATCCTCTGAACGCCCTTCTTCCGAGGTTGCCTCGCCCGGCCACAGGTCGGCGACGGATATGACGAGGCGGCGCAGTTGTATCCCATCAACGGTGATTTGCCTGCACCAGCGCACCCCGTCTTCCGCGATACCCAGAAATACAAAGCCGGGCGCATCATCGGGATCGTTGAAGTTGATATGCTGCGTGGCCCCCGCTACAATCACTTCGGTTCGTCCGATAGACTGGCGCGTAAATGCATGGTGATAACCGGACAGGATATAGCGAAAAGCTGGCGAATTAGCGATGCTGGCGCGACTGACCTGCGCCTGTGCATCAAACGTTGAAGCCCCATCCGTCACACCCTCGATAGGCGCGTGCAGCAATAGCAATGGAATGGCGGCGCGCTCGATCTCGTCGTCTATATGTGTATGGGCGAGCGGGTCTCCCTGCTGACCGGCTATTACGCCCAGGCCACATATGCCGACCTGTACGCCCTGGATATCAAGCATCACCGGATGCAAAGTCTGTTCTTCCTCACCTGCGGCCAGGTCGCGGCGTTCCGAGGCGAGAGCCGGAGGGAAATAGTGTAACGCGCCCAGGCTCGCATAGCTCAATTGAGGGGCGGGCGCGGCAGCATCGCCCAGTTTAGAATGCCCCTCGGCAGGAGTATCATGCACGCCGCCCAGCGCGAAGACGCGAATACCAGCCTGTTTTAATTGTGCCAGGCGCGCCGCCACAAAACTGCGATCTTGCTCATCAGGGTGCGGTGTATCGAAGAGATCACCGGCCTGCAAAAACAGGTCCACGCCCTGACCGACCGCGAAATCCGTCGCCTGTTGAAAGGCGTGACGCTGGCGCTGGCGCTGTTCCTCGCGCTTGCGTGGATGCTGCCCTGGAACCGTATAGCCCAGGTGATTATCGGCAGTCAATACCATTGTAATGACGTTATTCGTTTGTTCTTGCATATGCCACTCGCCTACATGGACGCGATTTTATAACGTCCCTACATGATCGTCTACTTAATATAATGCGATGAATCGCGTTCTTATTATCAGAAGGAGTCTAACACATTTAACGTACAGACGACATCTGTGACCAGCAAAAAAGGACTATTTGGTAGCTCTATTCCGCCTTCTCTTCCTGAAAAAGAGCGCCAGGGCGGCAACATGTCTATCCGACACAAAAGTACCAAACAGGCGGGAATTTGTGAAGAAGCGTGCGTCATATTAGTAGTAGTATACATAACGATAGTGCCAGGGCGGGGGCAATCTGGTGGTTTATGGAATAAATGCACTCCCAGAAGTCCTGAAATTTGACCTATGTAGTTAAAATCCCTATACTTGAGACTATACACAAAGGAAACGATTTGTGCTATGTTCGGCATGAGCAAATATAGATACGTTGTTACAATGTATACAGGCAAAACGTCATTTCCTCATATCCGTTGAAGTAATAGCTCTTAGTGTAGGGAGTGGAGTATAGAGGTGGGAACAGTACGATATAATAAAGACCGCGAGCATAAACAGGTACTTCATTCATTTGCCAAAAGTATCCAGGAACGCGATATTGTTACCTACGAGCATTCTCGCAGGGTAGCAACCTATGCGCAGCGCCTAGCGCGTTACCTGGGTTGGAGCCGCCGCGAGGCACGCGACCTGGCGCTGGCGGGCCTGGTGCATGACCTGGGCAAGACCTGGATTAGCAATGATATTCTGCTCAAAACAGATAAGCTGTCAGACGAGGAACGCCGTCAGATGGAGCGACACCCCATTATCGGCGCGCGTATCCTTATTGGCTGTGATGTGCATCCGTTTTTTGTAGAAACGGTGCTGTATCATCATGAAGCCTGGGATGGTCGCGGCTATCCCACCGGGCTAAAGGGCGAAGAAATTCCGCTGAGCGCGCGTATTTTGACTGTTGCCGATGTCTTCGATGTATTGACCTCGCAGCGCCCATACAAAATCGCCATGTCGCTGGATGCCGCCCGCGAACGATTGCTGCAAGGTTCGGCCAACAGCTTCGACCCTATGATCGTGCAGGCCTTTCTCACTCTGCTGGATGAATATCCCAATTTCACTATCCCGCAACGCTCCGGCCTTGTCGCCCCGCTGGATGCGGATGCGCGGGACGCCATAAGCCGCATTCCAACACGATCACCACTCATCGGCGCTCTATATCCGCGCTGATCTGCTTATACTATCTCTTCCATCGCAAACACAGGCCCATCGCGGCAGACCAACCTGGAACCGGCGTGTGTATCTATGGCGCAGGTCAGGCATACGCCGTTGGCGCAGGCGAATGGACGGGTGACGATGCCTTGCGCCATATGCCTGTGCCGCAGGCGTTCATAGCGCTGGTAAAGCGCCTGCATTGTTGCGAGTGAAACGCCGCAATAGACGGTATCCGCCCAGGCGAGGTAGTCAGCAACCAGTTCTACCAGTGGCCGCGCCCCATCGTCTGGTGTTGCCGCGTGGTACTCGATTTCGGGCGAAAGCAGGGTTGGCGGATAGATTTCAACCTCACTTGCGAATTGACAGAGCAGCGTCACGGCCAATTCTTGCTCAATGGCTGTTTGCGCCAGCAGGGTCAAAGATGGGACGAATGCATCTTCTCCTAGAAGAAGCAGGTTACGCGCGCCGGGTCGCACTTGCCAGCCATGACCAAGCGGCCCCAGTATATCCAGTGTGGCGCGTACTGGTTGCCGGGCTAACCACGCGCTGCCGCGTCCTCTTTCTGCCACCAGCAAGCTGCATTGCTCGCGCGCGCGCCGCGTCGTATGGATAAAAAATGGGCGGCGCAGCAAAGGATCGCTCGCCAGCGCATCACAACAACGCACCATACCATACTGTCCAGGCTGCGCGGTCTGGGCCAGGTACGGCGAGCGCAATTCCAACAGGCGCAAACCCGCTCGAATTTCAGTATTGGAGATGATGGTAGCTGAAGTAAGACGCATGTTACAAGTGTATCATAACAAACCGACATTCATACGTCACAACATATCACAATTTAGCGACATTGTATGAAAAAACGTGAAAAATGTCCCCAATGCGGCACGAGTTATGATACACTATATAGAGAGGAAAAGAGAAAAACTTCGATACAGTCCACCCGTATTCCATGGGCGCAATAAATGAGGCCCCTACATATGAGGGCCGGGGGTGACTAATGCCCATTTTGTTTGACCGCAACACCTGTTGCGATTTGAATGAGACCATTTCGCGCGAGTGGCTTGTGACTAACGGCAAGGGAGGGTATGCATCGGGTACCATCGCAGGCACGCTGACACGCCTGGAGCAAGGGTTACTCGTGGCATCGCCGCAAGCAGGAACAAGGCCGCAGCTTCTCGTAGCCAAAATAGATGAAGAGATCATCTTCGATCAACGCACGTATTATCTGGGTACCAACGAATATAAAGATGGCACGTTGAACCCGGCAGGCTTCGTTCACCTCGAAACCTTCCGTATGGAAGAGGGCTTCCCGGTCTTCACCTATCACCTGGGAGGCATCGACGGCATCATGCTGGAGAAGCGTATCTGGATGCCACAGGGTTTGAATACTACCTATATTCAGTATCGCCTGTTGCGCACCAGCGCCTGGCAGGATACTACTCCGTGGAGCAACCGCGCGTCGCGTCGGGCCTACACTCGTTTTCATGACGCGCAGCGAGCGTTGTCACTCACGCTGTTACCGTTCGCGGCCTATCGCCTCAATAACGAGGCGCAACATGGCGAGCTTGACTGGCAATTCCACGTAGAAACGCAGCATCTGGAGCCTGACGACGTGGCCGGTAACAACAATGAGAGCATCGCGGGCTGCGCCATACGAGCTTACGATGGAGCGCGCCCCTACCACATTTTCGCCGTTGGACATGCCGAGAGCGAGAGCGCGTTCCTGCCCACCGGCGTATGGTACTGGAATCTACTGCACAGAGCGGATCAGGCTGCCGGGCGAGCCGCGTATGACGATCTCTACTTGCCCGGCGTTTTCCGCACCCGGTTGTGGCCCGGAGAAGATGTCACATTCACCATTATTATCACGGCGGAAGATGTATCCTGGCAAACGTTCAGTACAAAACATCTGAAACGCGCATATAACGAGGCCGTCGATTACCAGCGCAGTCTCTTGCAAACACAACGTTACTTCGGTGAAGGCGGTGTGACCACCCAGACGCATCCCATATTGCCGTTCCCTGAACATAACGATGAGCTTCCCCAGGGCGAGGAATTTCTGCGCCTGCTCATGCAGGCAGGCAATCGCCTGGTTGCGGAGCGTCCCATCATACGGGATGACACCGCAAACGGTTACGCGCCCCTTATCCCGGAGATTAAAAACGTACCCGGCGTGGTTGCTGGCTACTATGGAGAGCAGGAAAATACCCGCGATACACTGATTGCGCTGCCCGGTCTGCTGCTGGCAACGCGCCGGTACTCTGAGGCGCGGCGCATCCTGAGTAAACTGGGACGCGCCTTCAAACAGGGATTGTTGCCCGATTCTTTGACCGAACACGACGGGAGCGAGAGCAGGCGTGATGTATCGCGTTCCTACAATAGCGTTGATACGACTCTCTGGTATTTTTACGCGCTGGATCACTACATTCAGGCTACGCACGATTATGAACTGCTGGACAGCATCGCCAGTACTCTTGAAGAATGTATCGAGTGGTATACGCGGGGAACGCTGCACGGTATCGGCGTCGATGCGCAAGACGGGCTGTTGCGAGCGCAAGCGCCGGGCAAAGCTTTGACATGGATGAACGCCGCTACATCGTGCGAGTCACACACGCCCATTACCCCCCGGATGGGTAAAGCTGTCGAGGTCAATGCATTATGGTACAACGCGCTCTCCCTGATGCATGAATGGGCAGGGCATTTCAACCGCGAGGGGCATAGTAATGCCCTGCCTGAAAAGTATGAAGAGCAGCGGCGGCGCTGCCGGCAAAGCTTCAATGAGCGTTTCTGGTACGCCCCTGGTAGCTACCTGTATGACGTAGTCGACGGACCTGACGGTGATGATATAAGTATGCGTCCGAACCAGCTTTTCGCCCTCTCGCTGCGCCATGCTGTACTGGACGAAGCCTACCAACGCGCGGTTTTGAACGTTGTCACCCGCCACCTGCTTACACCGTATGGTTTGCGTAGCCTGTCGCCCCAGGCCGAGGATTATAAAGGTCGGATTTCGCAAAACCAGGAGGAAGAGCAGAGCAGCCTGCATCAAGGAGGCGCATGGCCCTGGTTGATCGGGCCATATATAGATGCATTGCTGCGTGTAGATGGGCAAGCTCCAGCAAGCAGAAAAAATACTGAACGGGACAGCGCGTGGCGCAAAGGCATTCGCCTTCTGGATACCTTCCGCGATCAACTGCGCTTCGACATGCTCGGCGCTATCGGCAGCGTTTACGACGGCGATGCACCCCAACATCCACATATGCACCTGGCATCGGCCCTCAGCACAGGGGAAATATTGCGTGTCTACAAACTGCTGGCGCATATGGGCGTGCGTTTCTCTGACCAAACACTACCAGTCTGAACACGTTTTGAGGACTTCTACACATTTATTCACCGAGTTATCCACATTCACTGTGGATAACTTTTTGATTTTGATACGTTTATTACCGTTTTCGCACCACGATTACGAAAAACCGCATTCCTACTTACATCTGACTTTCAGCTTCAAGAAAAGATTCATTGATTGCTGTCGGGAAACTTCTAATGAATTTTGCCAAACGAGCAAGGAAAGAGCTGGAAACGCTTGCCTCCGTCCTGTAGGGACAAGGGGCGGATGCGGGGAGGGGTGGGGGCCTGGTGCTTGTCCTGGTTGGGGGTGCGATCATCCTGCCTCACGAAACCCCACCGAATCGCATTGCCAGCAGGACAAGCACAAGGCCCCCTCATCCACCCAACCCTGCCCCTTGTCCCTACAAAAGGAGATTCCTAACTAAAAAAAAGAGTGTTTCGAGTTATCCACAATCGCGGTGGATAAGTTTTCCACATTAATTACGGGCGGTGGATAAGTTTCGAGTTATCCACAATCGCGGTGGATAAGTTTTCCACATTATCCACATAGCAACCAGCTAGTCAGCCACTTTTCCACAATCAATGTGGATGAGTTTTCCACATTATTTGCGAGCGGTGGATAAGTTTCGAGTTTTCCACAATTACGGTGGATAAGTTTTCCACACTATCCACATTACAATCATCC
>JBOGTO010000542.1:0-2947 GCA_050695155.1 Ktedonobacteraceae bacterium | reverse complement strand
CCTCTGACGGATACCAGCGCCCTTTCAGACGTAGATGAAATAAGCGGGCTAGTTGTCTGCTATGACGTGTCAATTCCTGACGGATACCAGCGCCCTTTCAGTCTACCGCAATACCATCGTCAAGCGGGTGTTGAGAAAGGTTTCAATTCCTGACGGATACCAGCGCCCTTTCAGACGGCTGTGGTTGTAGTGTAGCATGGGAGGCGGGAAAAGGCAAGCTTTTTCGAGAGGCGGGATTTTTGGGGATCGTTCGCGTGGGGTTTGGGCGCAATTTTAGAGGGCAATGGCCCCGGCGCGGCTTGTGAAGGGGCGCGAGAGGCTACGCTCAGCAAGTGCATCACTGCGCCTCTCGCAAGGATGGGCTTACTCTGTCGCTCTACTCTATTGGCTAGCGTCATCCGTTCCCAGGCTCTACTCTACTACTACGACAGTGGTTATCGTCGTTTCGGCGATGTAACGCATGTCCATCTCTTCCAGCACCTTCTTTTTGCCGAGCAGCAGCTTCGCCATGTCGAAGGCGCGGTTCAATTGCTCTTTTTCCAGCTCGTAGCCCAGGTCGCGCATTTGGGCGGCGAGGGCGGCACGACCGGAGAGCTTGCCCATGTGCATCCGGCGATCGGCAGCGGTGAGGCCGATGGATTCGGGGGTCATGATCTCGTAGGTGCGCGCGTCTTTTAGCACGCCATCCTGGTGGATGCCACCGCCGTGCGCGAAGGCGTTTGCGCCAACAACCGACTTGGTCCACTGCGGCTGCATACCGGATAAGCGAGCGACGAGGCGGCTGGTCGGGACGAGCTTTGTGGTATCAACTTTGACATCCATGCCGAGATCGGTAGTGCGTGTGCGAATCGCCATCACTACATCTTCGGTGGCGGCGTTGCCTGCGCGCTCGCCCAGACCATTGACGCAGGTATCGACGCGCTCCGCGCCGTTGCGCAGCCCTTCGAGCGCGTTGGCGACTGCTAATCCGAGGTCATCGTGACAGTGCGCCGAGATACGCGCCTGGGGAAACTCTTTCTTGACATCCGCTACCAGTTTGCCGAACTCCCAGGGCAACGCGAAGCCCACCGTATCGCACAGCGTGACGAAACGCACGCCCTCTTTGATGATGGTCTCGCACACTTCGAGGATAAAATCATGCTCGGTACGAGTCGTATCCTCCAGCGCAAAATCAACATTTTCGGTATACGAGCGACCCTGCGCGACCGCTGCTTTCGCCAGTTCCAGCACCTCTTCGCGGGTTTTACCCAGCTTCACTTTACGATGCAGGGGCGACACGCTGATAAAGGGCTGGATGGCAGAATGCGCGGCGATTTTCACGGCGTCCCAGGCGCGTTCAATATCGACGGGATGGGCGCGCGCGATGGCGCAAATTTCGGCATTGTCTACCTTCGAGGCGATCAGGCGCACGGCCTCAAATTCGCCCGGCGAAGAGATGGGGAAGCCGCAATCGAGCGTATCGAAGCCCATATCGGCCAATGCCTGTGCAATCGCCAGCTTCTCTTCGGGGAAGTAGTTCACGCCGGGGGTCTGCTCGCCATCGCGCAGCGTGGTTTCATAAAACTTGATGATGCGTGGTTCTGTTGTCATCGTTAGAAACTCCTTTGTTTCACGTCCAGCAACTAGCAAACGATGAGAAGAAAACTTAATCCATCCAGCTATACGGATAAGATGGGTCGTCGATCGACTGCGCAATGGTGGTGAACTTCAACGGGTAGAAGGTGTCGATCATCACAGCCAGTTCTTCGGTGCGTTCCGCGCCCAGGCTTTTTTCGACCGCGCCCGGATGCGGGCCGTGCGGGATGCCGCGCGGGTGCAGCGTCAGGGACGATAGCTCGATGCCGCGCCGACTGCCGAAATTGCCGTTGACGTAGTAGAGCAACTCGTCGCTGTCGATGTTGCTATGGTTATAGGGTACGGGGATCGAGAGCGGGTGATAGTCCAGTTTGCGCGGTACGAAGGAACAGACCACGAAATTTGGCCCCTGGAAGGTCTGGTGTACGGGCGGCGGCTGGTGAATGCGTCCCGTAATCGGCTCGAAATCGCCGATATTGAAAATCCAGGGATATTCGCAGCCATCCCAGCCAACCGTGTTGATGGGATGGAAATCGTACCAGTAGCTTGAGATGAGGTTGCCCACTTTGACACGCACCTCGTAATCGCCGCGCTCGGTATGCGTCACCAGTTCCTGCGGGCGGCGAATATCGCGCTCGCAATAGGGAGAATGTTCGAGCAACTGGCCGTTCTTGTTCAGGTAGCGGCGCGGCGGCTCGATGGTGCCATATGCCTCGACGGTGAGAAAACGGCTGGCGGCGCTATCGGCGGCAATCTGGAACCGGAAGGTGGTGCCACGCGGGATGATAATGTAGTCGCCCTCGTGATAGGGCAGCAGGCCGAAGTTCGTTTCGAGCGCGCCATGTCCCTCATGCACAAAGTACACCAGGTCCGCTTCGCCATCACGGTAGTAGTAGTTCATCTCCTGTTCCGGCAGCGCCACGCTGATTATCAGGTCCTTGTTATACATGAGCGGCTGGCGTCCCAGGACGGCATCGCCGCCGCGCTTCATCTGCGCGCTTTTCATATGGTGATGGCGCTGCACATCCTGCCGCCACTCCTCAATGGGATACGGGACGCGCGCGAACTTCTCCACCTTTTTCACGCGCGTGGGCGGGTAATTATAGTAGAGGTTGGAGTAGTTGCCCGAAAAACCTTCTGTGCCGAACAACTCTTCGTAATAAAGCGTTCCGTCTGCTTTGCGGAACTGTGTATGCCGCTTGTGGGGTATTTCCCCCAGGCTATAATAAGCTGGCATAGTGCGCCTCCTTTGGAGTATGGGCAACGCAAGCGTCGCTATTCCCTGTTAAACTTTATGGAACCATCCCTGCTGTCATTCTGAGCGCAGCGAAGAATCTCAAGTCGGCGGAAGATTCTTCGCTGCGCTCAGAAT